>OMPY01000043.1 GCA_900313105.1 uncultured Pseudomonadota bacterium | reverse complement strand
CCAGACTGGGCAGAGCCAGGGTGGCGTAATGGCAGCCGCGGCAGACTCAAAATCTGCTATACGTGAGTATGTGCGGGTTCGAGTCCCGCTCCTGGCACCAACACGACAGACGAACAAGACGATTGTATAGAGGTCGCCAAACCGGCGAATGTGTGTACTGCGGCAACATCGGCATATTTGCGTTGTTATAATGCCCAGACAGGTTCGGACCAGACGTATTATGTGTGTCAAGATTTGGGCACGGGCAATAATTCGTTGGCTAATAAGATTGATGGCAAGGCGGATGCAAGTGCGGTTACACAATCTGCATTAGAAAGTACTTTGGGAAGCACGTATTTAAAACCAAGTGATACCATTTCCGCAAGCCAATTACCAAGCAATGTGGTAACAACAACTGACGGAAAGATTAATGCTGGGGTCTTGCCATCTACGGTTGTGACGATTGGGGATGATGCGACGCATGGACTTAACACATTACTTGCGACCAAAAAATACGTGACGGAAAGTGGTTTGGAATCAGCAGTTTCGTCAGCGGTTTCTGAAAAAACTGTCACGTTTGGTAATTTGCAAATAACGCTTGATGAGGCGTTAGAATTGGTAGGCAAGGCGGCCGGGACATGCACGCGGACTCCGAGTGGTGGGGATTCAGAAAATGCAGTTAGTTGTAGTAATGGGGCGCTTGGGTCGGTTAGCACAACTGGTAAGAATACAGGTAATTAAAAACATGGGGCGTGCGCCCCGTGTTTTTAATTTAGCAATTTGTTTGATTATTCGCCTTCGGTCAGTGATTTTAACAATGCCATCACGGATTCGCGTTGTTTATCATTTGCCAATTTCCAATACATGCGAACCAGTTCCAATGTTTCGGTGCGAATCAACGGGTCGTCCGAACTTGGCGAATGGACATGAATTGAACGCGATGATTTTGTTTCGTCCGGCATATTCCCCGGCAATCCAACAAAAAAGAACGAAACCGGCGTTTGCATTGCGCAACCGATTTCGAATAGTCGCGATGCAGATATGCGGTTGTCCGCGGTTTCATATTTTTGAATTTGCTGAAAAGTGACGCCACAGACACGCGCCAAATCCTTTAATGACATGCCCATCATTGTGCGTCGCAACTGCATGCGTTTGCCGATATGTTGGTCAACGGTTGATGGTATATATGCTTTCCCAGACATGTTTTGTCCTTTTATAAGATATGTTTCCCATATTTTATACAATGTTTCTTTTTGTTTTGCAATCAAAAAAGCCCTGTGGTATCATGGGGATTGTACAGGAGAAAAGATATGAAAAAGACGGTTGTTTTATGTGTTTTGGATGGTGTCGGGTACAGTGAAACGCGTGCCCATAATGCGGTGGCAATGGCAAAGATGCCGTATTTTAAAGGGCTAATTAAAAAATATCCGAATTCATTTTTGCGTGCGTCGGGCACTGCGGTTGGTTTGCCGGGAAATCTTATGGGAAATTCAGAGGTTGGACATATTTGTATTGGTGCCGGGCGGGTGGTTATGCAATATCTGTTGCGGTTTGCGCGCGAAGATTGGGCAAAAAACAAACCATTAAACAAATTTATTGCCGATGTTCGGCGGGATGGTGGAATTGTGCACTTTGCAGGGTTAATGTCCGATGGTCGTGTGCATGCGGATGTGCGGGACGAAGTAAAGATTATGAAATATATTTTGGATGCGGGACTAAAGGTTTGTATTCACTTTATTGCCGATGGGCGTGATACGCCACCGCGTTCTGCAATGAAGTATGTGCGAACAATTAAACGGATATTGGCACCATATTTTGCCGACGGGCGTGCGTTCTTTGGAACATTGTCGGGGCGATACTATACGATGGACCGGAATAAAAATATGGACCGGACGGAAATGGCGTTCAATGCGATTGCAAATGCGCGCGCGAATGTGCATGCTGATATGATAGAGGACGCAATTAAAAAATTCTATGCGGCGGGTGTGACGGATGAATTTTTTAAGCCGACAATTATAAATCCAACACCGATTTCACCGCGTGATGGGTTCGTTTTTGGTAATTATCGTAGTGACCGTGCGCGGCAAATCGTTCGCGCATTGCTGGACACACGGGCGCATATACTTTGTTTTTCGCAATATGGCGAAGGATTAAATGAACATTGCCCTGCACTGCTTGCTGATATTCCGGTGGAAAATACTTTGGGCGATGTGGTCGCGGCGGCGGGGCTTTCGCAATTACGAATTGCGGAAACAGAAAAGTACAATCATGTAACATATTTTATGGATGCGGAACGGACGATTGATTATCCGAACGAAGAAAAGGTCCTGATTGATTCGCCGTCCGTTGCGACATTTGATATGCGGCCTGAAATGTCCGCAAACGAAATTACGGCGGCATTGTTGAAACGTATTGGAAAATTTGATGCCATCATGTTGAACTTTGCCAACGGCGACATGGTTGGACATACCGGGAACGAAGGTGCGACCGTGCGGGCGATGGAATGTTTGGACGGACAACTTGCGCAAATTGTGCCGGCGGTGCTTTCGGTCGGTGGAAAAATGCTGATTATTGCCGACCACGGTAATGCGGAAAAAATGTGGGATGATAAATCGAACGCCCCGTGGACCGCACATACGAATAATAAGGTGCGGGCGATTTTGGTAAGTGAACCACCGTATAAAAAGATAAAAAATGGCGGTTTGGCCGATGTTGCTCCAACAATTTTGAAACTGCTGGGTATGAAACAACCGGCGGAGATGACGGGAAAGTCGTTAGTGTAAGTAAAAATCCCGCATACGCGGGATTTTTTTTTAGCGTTGTTTTGCTAAGAATTTTTTGCGACGTTCCTCAAAAGAAAGGTTGTACTCGATACAGAAACTATGGTTTTGCGCTTGCCATACCAATACTTCGTCACCTGGGTATACATTATGATTATTGGTGTACATTTTTATTGTCTGACAGCCGAATTCTTTACCAAATAATTGAACAAGTGTATATTTGACACCATCCGTATCAACAGTATTTCTCATAGATTCAACAAGCATAGTATCATAGGTGTACTTCGCGTTGAGTGGACTAGATAAAACAGGTTTGCCATTTGTGTTTGGACTGTATTTTATTGTGTCTCCGCAAGCAAAGTTGTCATGAATAGATGCGGATAGAGCTTCCGGAACAGTAATCTCTATTGGGGTGCCTGCTTGATACAGTGGGACAAGTTTAACGGAATAAGGTTTTTTGTCGATTTGCATATCTGTGATTGTAGCTAACATTTTTTACTCCTTTTTGTTATCTTTTCTTCGTTTGGCAAAGAATTCACGCAGCAATCCGGCGGACGCATCCGCGTATTCCGGTAATTGCACTATGTTTGGGTGCCAAAGGTGCCGGTCATTATCGAACACGCGTGCGTTTGCGGTAATACCACCGCCCTTGTCATCCGTCGCCGCGAAATAAATGTTGCGGATTCGTGCAAAAGAAATCGCGGTTGCGCACATCGCACATGGTTCCAGTGAAACATAAATATCGCAATCGCTCAGGAATTTTTGCCCCAATTTTTTGCATGCACGGTTTATCGCGACGATTTCCGCGTGCAGTGTCGGGTTCATCTTTCGTTGGACCAGGTTTTCGCCACGTGCGATAATTTTTCCATCGCGGACAATCGCGGCGCCAATCGGAACATCGCCACCCGCGCCCGCGCGCCGTGCCAAATTTAAAACTTGCGTCATTATGTTCATTGCTATAAAGTGTAGCATATGGATTCAAAATTGCAAATTATTTCTGGGGCATTACGCGCGCGAAAGTTGCGGGTGCCCCACTCTGCGCGACCGACCCAGAATATGGCGCGGGCGGCGGTGTTTAATATGCTCGGCGAAATACTGTTGGAACCATATCAAAAATTGGCGGTTTGGGACGCGTTTGCAGGGTCCGGCGCATTGGGCTTAGAGGTTCTATCACGATACAATGATTCGACCGCGATTTTTACCGATGTTTCGGATGATTCTTTGAACGCGGTGCGGCAAAATGTTCGTGATATTGATTGGACGCGGGTTAAGATTGACGCGTCTGACGCGGCAAGTCGTATCTGGAAATATGCACCGCGTGTGAATTTGGTTTTTGTTGATCCGCCATATGAAGATGCGCGTGTTGGGATTGACTTTGTTGCCGGGTTGGCGGATTATGTGGCGCATAATACGATTGTTGTCCAAGAAATTGAAAAGGTTGTGCCCTATTCGCCCGATGAAACAAAATGGGAAATTTTGCGTGATAAAACATACGGCCGGGCACGTTTTTTGATTTTACGGCGACGTGGCAATAAATAACTTGCATTTTCAATAATTTTGGTGCATAATGTGGCCCACACAACACCCTTGGAGGTTGTGTATAACAATAAGAATAAAAAAAAGGACTTAAAATGGCAATTGAATTAAATGCAGAGATTCGCAATGTTGCCGGCAAGGGGGCCGCACGTGCAATTCGTAATAACAAAAATATCCCCGCCGTCATTTATGGTGAAAAGAAAGAACCGGTCGCAATCGAAATTTCCGGTCGTGATTTTGCGCCGATTGTTCAAATTCCGGCGTTGCGGACAAAACTGTTCCATATTACGACAAAAAATGGTAAAGAAGACGCAATGTTGATGGATATTCAATATCATCCGGTGTCTGATAAAATCGTTCATGTTGATTTCAAACGCATCGATGTTAAAAAGCCTGTTTGCGTTTCGGTGCCGGTAGAGGTTATAAATGTCGACACGTCCAAGGGATTAAAATTGGGTGGTGTTTTGAACTTTGCGGTGCGTAAGGTTTCGTTGGTGGCACTTGTGGATAAATTACCGGAAAAAATCGTCCTTGATTTGGCGGATTTAACAATTGGTGACACCGTCCACGGTTCAGATTTGGTTTTACCGGATGGTGTGGCACTGGGTCTGCACCAGGCGGAATTGGCTTTCGCCACAATCGGCGGTAAGATGCCAGAAGAAGCCGATGCGAAAAAACCGGCGGCGGCAACCGCGGCACCTGCGGCGGCACCGGCCAAGAAATA
>OMPY01000039.1 GCA_900313105.1 uncultured Pseudomonadota bacterium | reverse complement strand
AAGTATCAAAAGAAGAATTAGATGGTGCTATTGGTGCAATGTCTGATATTATGGACGAAGAAGGTTCTATGACTTTACCGGTCACGGATGGGAACAGATTGACCGAAAATTATGTCGGAACGCATTTTGCAAATTATCCATCGTATATTGTCCTGTCGCATTTCAAGGGACACCAAATGGCGGGCTTTGGCGGCGCATTGAAAAACATTTCTATCGGTTTTGCATCATCCATGGGCAAGGCATGGATTCACAGTGGTGGCACATCCAAGGATAATCCGTGGGGTGGCGAACAAGACGCATTTTTGGAATCCATGGCGGACGCGGCGCGTGCGGTGACGGACTATGTCGGGCGCGATAATATGGTTTATATCAATGTGCTGAACCGCATAAGTATCGATTGTGATTGCAACGCCAATCCCGCGGAACCGGATATTCACGATATCGGAATTTTGGTGTCGCGTGACCCGGTCGCCATTGACCAGGCCGGCATTGATATGGTGTCGGTCGCGGACGGCAATCAAAAACTGATGGAACGTATTGCCGACAGAAACGGATTACACACATTGGAATCTGCGGAAAAAATCGGTGTTGGTTCCCGCAAATATAAACTGGTCGATTTGGACAACGAATAACAAACAAAGGAGAAAAAAATGAAAAAAGTATTATTTATTTTGGCAATAATCATCGTGATTGTTGGAATCTTTTTGGTCCTGCGCCCGCGCGTTTCCGCATCAAAAAGTGCAACGGACGGCGGCAAAATTTTGGTCGCATATTTTAGTGCAACCGGAAATACCAAGGCGGTGGCGGAAAAATTGGCCGATGCAACCGGGGCCGATTTATTTGAAATAACCCCCGAACAATTGTATACAGACGAAGATTTGAATTGGCAAAATGACCAAAGCCGTTCTTCGATTGAAATGGCAAGCAAGTATTCACGCCCGGCAATCGCATCAAAAATTGAAAATATCGCACAATATAATGTGGTGTTTGTTGGGTTCCCAATTTGGTGGGGACGTGAACCATCGATAATTGATACTTTCATGGAAAGTTATGATTTTGCCGGAAAAATAATTGTTCCGTTTGCAACATCCGGCACCAGTGGCATCGGCGATTCAGGGGCAAACATGCAATCACTTGCGCCGAACGCGCATGTCCGCGGCGGCGAAAGATTTCCGGTCGATGTTTCCGTGTCGGAATTAAAAACCTGGGCCGACGAACAAATGTAAAAAACGGACCGCCAATCGGCGGTCTGATTTTTTTATGCGTCCGGCACATAAAGTGCGGATGACCGGATTGCACATCCCAACACTTCGTGTTGGGGCCCTTCCACTCGTAAGACTCGAACTTCATTTCATTCGTTCTCGTCAACTATCGTGTCGAACCTCCGGTTCTCATCCGATCCGTCCAGAGAATTTAAAAATGCCCCGTCCGGGGGCATTTTTGAATTCTGGGGCGGATGACCGGATTCGAACCGGCGACATTCGGTACCACAAACCGACGCTCTAACCAGCTGAGCTACATCCGCCATGTGCAGAACGCAGTTTAGCATTAAAAAATCCGCTTTTCAAGATTTTTCTTTACATCCGCCAAAAACGGTACATAATGCCAGTAAATCAAAAAAAGGATGCATTATGGAACAACTTATTAGCATGTATGCCGCGTTGCAAAAAAATCCTGTTACGGTGTCATATCCCGATGGACAAATATCATCCAATGATTTTGATTATGCGCATGGATACGACAATGATTTTGTAACAATTTATACATTTGGTCCATACAAGCTTGAACACAATGATTTGGCGCGTAGTAAACATTATATCAAGGGTTGCGACCAGGAATTAACGTTTACCAAACCCGGAACAACACTTTATAGATCGGTGCTTGTCAGAAAGCGTTTATTTGGACTTGATAAGAATTACGTTGATCTGTCCAGGGCTATTCAAGCCAAAGCAAATGGAAAAAATTTTGAAAACCCATTTGAAAAAACTATTAACGACAGCGTATACAACCTTCAATTTTATTTAACCGAGTTATCACATACACATAGTACATTAATGAACGATGATGAAATCCAAGAAACAATTGCGCAATTGGATAATATCAAAAAGCGTTTATTACTAACCCAAAATATAAATTATTCGGAACAAAACAAATCAAAGTAAAAAACGCCCCGAACGGGGCGTTTAACTATTTCTTTATTTTCACAATCTTCTTTAACTTTTTAAGTCCCCGCGCCATGTCGCTTTCTTCGGCGGGTTTAATTTCACCAGCTTCCAATTCCGAACAGCAATGCGGGCATTTTGTTGCGGTAATATCAACCGTTTGCTTGCAATATGGACATGCACGCGTTGTGACGGCCTTTTTAGTTTTCATTTTATTGACGGTTCGCACAATAAGGAACGCCGCAAACATCGTGATTACAAAACTTACCAAAGTATTCAAAAACAACCCGATGTTCATTGTCTTGGCGCCGGCGGCCTGGGCTTCGGCCAAGGTATTAAAATGTTGCCCCGCGCCACCAGAAAGCACAATAAAGAACTGTGAAAAATCGATACCGCCAATCAAAAGTCCAATCGGTGGCATAATAACATCGGCGACAAGAGAGTTAACAACACTGGTCAATACAGAACCAACGATGATACCGATGGCCATGTCGATTGCGTTACCGCGTTCCGCAAAATCACGGAATTCCTTTAAAAATTTACTCATGTTTTTTTCCTTTTTGGTTGATATGTTCGTGCAAAGCATCAATCACCGTACCAAGCGTCTTGTGCAGATTTTCATCAAACGTTTCCACAGTTATATCCGCCATTGCATATGTGTTATACCGCTCTGCAATCAATTGGGCAAGGATTTTTTTACTATCGGTGTGCAAAAGTTGCGGGCGCGTATTGCGAAACCGTGTCCGTTTGACCAGTAAATCCAGGTCGGCCTTTAACCAAATGCTTATTGCGTCGCTTAAAACCTTGTCGCGAATTTCGGGCGTTATAAATGCGCCTTCGCCGGTGGACAGAACCTTTACCCGCGGTTCGGAATCCAGTAAACGACATACCACGCGTTCTTCGACACGGCGAAATTCTTTTTCGCCATACATTGCGAATATGTCAACGACACTGCACCCGGCGGCGCGTTCGATTTCTTTGTCCGAATCGACAAATGGCACGCCCAAGTGATGCGCCAATGCGCGTCCAACACTTGTTTTGCCGGCCCCCATCAGGCCGACCATTACTATCGGTTTATCAATTTTCAATTCGTTTTTCATAAAGCCAATAATAAATAATTTTTTTGCGTGTCACAATAAAAACTTTTTTATGTCGATTTTTCGTGATATAATATAGGCAAGCAAAAACGGGAGAGAGATTATGAAAGCACAATATGCATTGATTGGAATTTTGATAACATCTGTGGCGCATTCGGCGGATTTTGGGTTGTATGCGAATTCTGTGTCGGCGCACAATATCGTCGCGGCCCAGCATGAAATTGCAAACCGCGTCTTTACCCCAATGGGCAAAAAATTGGCGCAGCCGCGCGCGCAGGTTGCCGAAAAAACGGTAGTGGAAAAGCAAGATCCAGACGTATACGGCGAAATGCTTTATTATGGTGAATTCGGTGATGATACGGGCGTATTGCCACTTATCAAGGGGCGCAGTGGCGGTGAAGGAACGGATGAATATTTTCGCATTGGTTGGCAACATTTTTCCGACAATGTAAAATTCAAATCAAATCCGCATTTGAAAAGCACATCTGATTTGGCGTTTGTCGCATATGGCAATGAATTTGATGCCACAAGAATAGAATTCTTTGGCGGATATTCCGGCGCGCACACGAAAAATGATGTGATGGACATTGATACCGACGGTGCATTTATTGGTGCATCGTTTGGCAAAAAGTTCGGTAATTTGGAACTTTCGGCAATGGCGGATTTGGGTTTGGCCGTAAACGATATGAATTTGATAATTTATGGTGATGACTTTAATAATTTCTATGCCGGCATTATGGCGAACGCCGCATATACATACGATTTTGAAGATGTAATATTCCTGCGACCGGCATTGCGCGCGGGATACACATGGATAAATTCTGCAAATTATATTTCAAAAGATGGCAAAAACATAAGCAACAAAGATTTCGGATTCTTTGAATTGACACCAATGCTTGATATTTATCATTATATTGGTGATGGACTTTCAATTGGTGGCCACGTCGGATATGTTATGAATTTTAGAACCGGCGGTGGCACCCAGGTTAATTATGTCGGCGTTCCGAAATTAGACATAAACAATTACTTTGAATATGGCATAGTTTTATCGCAAAACTTTGATGGGTTTACTTTGAATATAAACCTTGGTCGTCATGATGGCGCACGAAATGGTTGGAACGGCGGCGCCGAATTCAAGTATGTGTTTTAGAAGGTGGAAATTTATGGTGTCACATTTGCTTTTTCAATCATGGCGGATTTAGGTTTGTGATTGTGGCGCCGTGGTACCCAACAATAGTTTTTTTCTTTGGCACAGGCTATGAATTTTGCCAGATGTAAGTAATGTTAAATTTCTGAGCGGGGTGTGAATGTGCTTGCTGTCGTTGCCTTAAATATTTTGCCAACAGTATCATAAAGCCTGATCATCAATGGACCTCTTTGCACCATATGAACATAGTCCGCTATCAAATTACTTTGTTTTTCAACACTTTTTAATCATTGCAATTCCACGAATTCCGCTGGGGACGGCATTATAAAGAAAAGCTGAAAATATCATTTTTTAACAATATTTCGAATTAAAAAACATGGGGCAACGCCCCATGTTTTTATTTACGTTCGTTTAGATCGTCGTTTCTTCCAAACAATTCCATACGGATACGACCACGAGCCCTCTCTACGAAATCACCAGTCCCAGAAACAAAGTTTTGCCAATTTTGTCGACGACGTTCAATATCTCGCTGCCATCTTTCATAACGTTCTTTGCGCTGATCTTGCTTTTCCTGTTCTTTGGTATACCCCAAGGCACGTACATGATCAAAGTACCGTTTTACAAAGGGGGGATATAAATTTATCGTATCAATTCCACCCCAAAGTTCCTGACCCGTGCTGATTTTTGGTTCGTGTTTTAAAATGTTTACAATATTAACAAGGTCAATTTGGGGCAAATTACCAAAATAATTTTCCCTTACATCCCCATATCGACTATTCAATTCATCGGCAATTTTGGTAAGATACCAGATTTCGTTTGCTTTTCGAACTTTATTTTTGCTGTTGTATGCCTGGGCTAAATACCCATTTGTTGTTCCAAAGAATAACCTACCATCTTGCGATACAGTAAATACCGGATACCACTTACCTTGTTCTATTGTCCTTTCTTCCGAATTAGAACCTTCGTTACCATTGGCAAGGAAAAAAGGTATACGTAAGCCACAAACATCGACGATAGTCATTGCATGATTCCCGTTTTTGATTATTGGATTATTATGCCCACTAAGGTCAACCAATTTTACCGGCACGCCGCGTACTTCCATCAAGGGTTCTGGCATAAATTCAACATAGTCCGTATTTCCAAGTAATTCCGGCAAAATTTCTTCTCTCTTTTGTTCCGGTTTTTGTTGTTTATGCAACGGCATTTCGAAAACCCTTTGGGGTTGTTGTCTATCTGCCTCGCGTTGCGCAATTTCTGCCAGTTTTTGTTCCAAACGCCCAGGTTTCGGTGTGGCGAAACGAAGTTTTGATTCGTCCAAAGAATCCCGACCACCAAGGGCCTCGATTTTATCAACTAATTTTGACAGTTCTTCTTCCCATTTTTGGGTGCGCCATAATGGAACACTGTCCCCAGAAGGTTCGTTACGCGTATGACGTTCGTATTGCGCAATCAGGTCTTTTAACTTTTTGCGACGTTCAATTTCAGCCAAAGCCTGTTCAATTTCAAACGCCGATGGGTTTCCAAGTTCCGCCGTAAACGAATTTATTTCATCAGTGAGACGATTTGCCTGTTTGCGCAGTTTAAGGAATTTATCTGCGCGCGTAGACGGGCTTTTCATTTCCGCACGAATGGTTGCAAGTTGTTTATGCAAGTCATTCCAACGTTCAGCCTGGGCCTCGGTCAATGCAAAGTCATAATATGGTTCATATTTCCGGCTTTCGGGATCCGGCAAAGCAACCGGCATATCTTCAAAGTGCCATTGTACAGGTTGAACCGGTTCTTGCACGCGTGACGGTTCGACATTGGTTTTCTTGATACCTTTGAACAAAGGTTCAGGGAACAAATTTTTAGATGAAATTGGTGGCACCACAAATTCCCGGCGCGCCGGCGGAACATTTTCCGTCACAGATTCATTGCGACGATTGCTGCGAATACGGTCAAGGAATGAACCAACACGGTCACGCAGGTTGCTTTTACGTTCACGCGGGGAATAATTTCCAAAGGCACCATAACCCGCCCTGACATCAACTGGTTCAGTTTTAACATCATACGTTGGTTCATACTTTGCCACCTGATCAACGATGGTTTCGGTGGTTTCGGTCGGCAACTTTGTAATCGGCGAATAGGTTTTATTTATTGTTCTCAATCAATAGAAGAACAAGCTAAAAT
>OMPY01000038.1 GCA_900313105.1 uncultured Pseudomonadota bacterium | reverse complement strand
GGTAAGGGTATTTTTCTGGCGCAACGCGCCACCACTACCCCGCCACTTCCAGTGGCCCTCCCCTTCGCCAGCGAAGGGGACTTAAAAAACGTCGCCAAATGGGACGTGTCGGGGTGTTAGCAAATCAAAACAACGATGACTCCGTGGCCTTTTGCCAAGGCATTATAACCAACGGCACCCCAACAAGCGGGGTATCAAGATTCGGCACAGAATATCGGAAACTTTTTGAACAATCATCTGGATTACGACATAGTGTGCCGGTTGTTTTAGGCCTGCTACAGCCCCGAACCAGATTCCCATCTGATTCAAATTCATTATATCAAAAATTGTTGAATCGGGTCAAGACAAAAAACCGCCGAATTTTCGGCGGTTCATCAATCACTCACACAATCAACTTAAAACACATATCTTGCGCGGATACGACCGGTTTGTGACGTATAATCTTCGCGCAATTCGATATCATAGTTCAATGCCAAACTGAAATCATTGTACTTCATGGCAATTCCCGCGCCAAATTCGCCGCCCATACGCGCCAGACGTTTTCCATCCAACACATACGCATTTATACCCGGCATATTAATCGTCGCGACATTTTCATCAGATATCACATCAAATTTCGCAGCACCACGCAATTCCGGACGCAACGTGAACCCGCGGGACACGCGATAATCGAACGCATATTTTGCACCCAACATACCGGTCAAATAATCCACATCATCCAATTTGCTTTTTATATCCAGTGAATTTTTATATTCGTCTGCACTGATATGCATATATCGCACACCCATTTCCGGCGTAATTCCACCGGCGAAATCATAACCGGTCATAATCGCACCACCCAACGCATTAACATCATAATCTGATTCCACCAATGTTCCAAGCACATCGGATTTTTCCACATAATCAGACATCGTATAATTCACCATCGCATTCATATACCACGCCGTCGGTTTATATTGTCCATAAGCAAAGACCGTATTACTGCCGACATCGGTATCACGCACGGCCCCCGAAAAATCCGACCGCGCATACGAATACCCGGCCCCCAACATAAAACTACGGCCAAGTTTAGTATCTATACCAACGGTGACACCACGTGTATATCCATTAAACGCATCATTGTGCTTTGATTTATTATACATGCCTTCGGCCCAAACGCCACCGCGTGCAACCACATCGCCACCACTGCGCCCAACCGACGATTGCACAATCGCCATACGCCCCGCCGCCAATTTCGCAATGGCGGTTTGCACCGATGTACTAACCGATTGCACCACAGATTCCATTTCTGGATGAATCGCATGATGTGCATGTTCCACTGCATTTCTATTTTTTACCGCCAATTGTTCTTGCAACGACATTCCCAAATCATTCAAAACATCCGAAGAAGAATCCATAAGGTTCAATATCGTCCTTGCCGCATCAATTGACACTTCGTTATCATTTGCAATCTGTTCCGCGGTCTTGCGCGCCGCCGTTATGGTTGAATCATTATCAATCCATTCAAGGTGATAAATCGGACTATCAAAGGTTATATTCCCTTCGAACACGGTATGTTCGGAAAAAGACGATTCACCAAATATCTTGTACGTTCCGACATCACCCAATGTCAGTGCAATTGTGCCGTCGCCACTAAAATTTCCGACATTTATACGATAGTCATCATCGACATTTGAAATCATGGCAACAATTGTTCCACCGTTCATATTAATGGCACCTTGCGATATACTTGCGTTTCCGATATTTAGAAATTTTCCATTTGCCAAAACAATTGTCCCCGCACCCGTAATTCCACCATCCAATGTCACATTACCATTAAAATTGATTGTCCCATTGTTATAGATATCATTCGCACCCGTACTATCCGTATTCCCAGAAAACACCACATCACCATTAAATGTAATCACACCATTATCCCCACCAAGATTATAAATTGCACCACCGATTTCCCCCGCAGAATTTTCCATGAATGCGACATTACCATTAAATACCAATTCCGATTGCCCCCCGCCAACATCATTACTAATTGCGCCACCGTTCAACGCCGCATGATTCAAAGAAAATGTTGTTTTTCCGTTCAAAATCGTAGACACAACATCGGACGCATCGGTCGCCGCAATATACATCGCACCACCGTCACCATCTGTGGCCGTGTTGTTTTGAAATGTGATATTATCCAATGGCGCCGACACTACACTATCATCGTCATCAAAATACGCGCCTAACAATAAATTTCCAAAATTCGAAAAACCTGCCCCGGCATAAGCCATATTACCACTAATCATCACATCACCAATAACCGTCATGGTTCCGCTATTATTGATACCATATGTGGTGACATAATCATCCGCCGAAACATTACCAGAAGAAATTAAACCCGCATTAAAATTTATCACACCGGTTGATTCATTCTGAATTACATTACCGCCATTCAAACTTTTGTTTCCCGAAAAAGTGGCCAATTTATCAAACACTATGCTGCCTTCATTATATATCGCGCCACCCAAATTTTGCGCCACATTACCTGCAAAAAGCGCGGTTCCATCGAAACGCGCAGAACCCAAGTTATACAAAACCGCGCCGTTATATCCGGTATTTTCATTAAATTCAACATTTCCAATTTGCAATATTCCCGTCGCCTTGTTTGATATCACCCCACCCAACATGGTACCGACATTATTGCTAAATTGTGAAGTCCCGTTCACAGTCACCGTTCCAGAATTAAGAATAACACCACCCGTGGTATCAAATGAATTTGCAACCACATCTGAAAAAGTTATTGAATCCCCTTCACCAATTACCTGGACCCCAACCACATCATCCGCCATCGCAGGCATAATTGCCAAGCCCGCCAAAAACCCAACACCCAAAACATGATTTTTTTTAGACATAATACTATTCCTCTTTTGGTAAAAATACTAAATTACTTTTTTGTAAAAAGCAACTTTATTTTACACAAAAAAATTATCAGGAAAGTCATCAATACAAAACCATAACAAAACAAAAAACCGCCGAATTTTCGGCGGTTCATGAGTCACCCATGCTATCCACTAAAACACATATCTTGCACGGACACGACCTGTTTGTGATGTATAATCTTCGCGCACTTCGATATCATAGTTCAATGCCAAACTGAAATCTTGATATTTCATAACAAGGCCCGCACCAAATTCCGCGCCCATACGCGATAAACGATTCCCGTTCAAAACATATGAATTTACGCCCGGCATGGTAATCATCGCAACCTGTTTATCCGAAAGCATATCGTACTTTACGGCACCACGCAATTCTGGACGCAACGTAAACCCGCGGGACACGCGATAATCGAACGCATATTTTGCACCCAACACGCCGGTCAAATAATCCGCATCATCCAATTTGCTTTTTATCCCCAACGAATTTTCGTATTCGTCCGCCGATATATGCATATAGCGTAACCCAATTTCCGGTGTAATACCATTTGCGAAATCATAACCGGTCATAACCTGGGCACCAAACGCATCGACATCAAAGTCCGAACTTACATCCAACACATCGGACTTTTCGGTATAATCAGACATTGTATAATTCAACATCGCATTCACATACCACGCCGCCGGTTTATACTGACCATAGGCAAAGATTGTATTGCTATCAATTTCGGTATTACGCACGGTTGCGGAAACATCTGAATGCGCATATGAATACCCAATGCCCAACATCAAACCGCGTGTGATTTGTGTATCAATACCGGCGACAATTCCACGGGTATATCCATTAAACGCGTCATTATGCTTTGATTTATTATACAAACCTTCGACCCAAACGCCGTTGCGCGCGGGCATCGCACCACCACTGCGACCGATTACACGTCCGAAAGACATACGGCCTGCGACTAAATTTGCAACTGCATTTTGCATCGACACATTAACCGATTGCACCACGGATTCTGTTTCCGGATGAATTGCAGCCCTCACTTGTTCAACCTGTTGCTTTGCAGATTCGTCCCCAGATGCCAATTTATCTTGAATAACAATCGCCAAATCATTTAATTGACTTGACTCAGAACTCGCCAAATTTGCAACAGCAGCAGCCGTTTCTTGTGTTAAACCATTTTCCTCTGCAATATTTTCAACTGATTTCAATGTGGCAATCAAATCTTTACCTTCATTGTCCCAATTCCAATCATACACAGAACTTTCAACACTAATATTTTCTGTATCAAACACACTGCCACCAAAGACATGATACGTATCCGCCCCACGAATGGCAAGTGTCAAAGTTCCGCCACCATCAAACGTAGTTGCTGTAATCTGCGCATCATCACCGGAACGTAATGTAGCCAACATATTTCCGTCCAAGGTAATAGAATCAATGTTCAACAAATTCGCATCGATATTCATGCTCGCACCTGACGCAATCGTTAAACTGCTTGTATCATCAATACCAAAAACATCATTGTTGAATGTATTAACACCACCTGTTAAGGCCAAAGTTCCAACATTTAACACACCACCATTAAATGTAGCATCTGCAAAATTTGCATTTTCAACAATGATACCGCGGTCCATATCCGCAATATTTACCGTTCCATTATCAATGGTCAAATTATTTAATGCCGTATAATAGCGTGCCTCACTATATGTTAACCCATTTTCTTCGTTAACAAATGTACTTGCCGTATCCGTAATCTTCGTTGCATTCCATACTGCACCATTTAACAAAGTTAAATTGAAAGAATCAACATTCAACAAGCTATCATCTGGACGAACCTGATAGAAATATTCAACAACACTGTTTCCGTTCCAATAAGATTGTTCTCCGGCCAGGGTCACATTAACATACGCATCTATTAAAGAACCCGAATTTTCAGAATAATAACTGAAATTCACATCGCCGTCCATCTTAACAGTATTAAGTCCACTTTCATTAATATTAACCGTTGCATAACCACGCGCTAAAATCGCATCACGCGCACTGATTGTCACATTACCATCCAAATCGACCCAACCATTACTCATTGCAGAAACACCGATTTTATCCGCAATCAGATTGATATTATTCGCAGTAATTGAAATAAAACTTGTGTTTTCTTTTTCAACATTAGTCAAAGTACCCGAATTACCCACAGAAATCGCCCGCGTATCATCGGTGCCAGTGGCAACAACATTAACATCGCCATCTGCATTTATAGTAATCTGGGAATTTCCATATGTTGCACCAATACCCGTAGCAGCGGCATTAACTGTTAAATTTCCTGTATCAACATTAATAATTCCCCCAGAACCTGCAATATGCGCCCCAGATGCCGTATCATTAGACCATGCAGCAATACCATCATATTCAGACGAACTTACTACCAAACTATCTGCGTTAATATTGACTGTTCCGCGTCCACTAGCTTTGATTCCATTGTATAACGCATTAACATTAACATTTCCACCGGTAATATTAACAGTAGCATCATCCGCACCGATAATGGCATGTGCCGCAGAAACATTGATATTATCACCAACAACATTGGCCGTTCCGCCATACTCGTCATAAGTCCCCCATGCAACCAATCCTTGTGCATCCCCACTAAGATTTACATTTCTGGCATATATATTCCCAACACCATCATCCCAAACAGTAAACGCTCTGGTATCAGCACCAGTAGCACCAATAGTGAGTGAATCCACAGGATTTTCGGCGGTTCCCAAATTCAAAACCGAACCGGCACCCGAAACACGCACCAAATATCTCGTCGGGTCAGATAAATTTTCTTCATCTACTCTGGTTCCTGTGATCGTAATATCTCGCGTTGTCAATGTTCCAACATGCCCACTTTCAGAACGAACCAACTCGGAAATCGCCCCAGTTGGAAAATCATCATTCAAATTAATATCTTCCGTTATACTAACATCTGCCACCGCCGGTATAATTGCCAGCACTGGTAAAACAGAAATACCCAACAAAATTTTTTTGAACATATTTTCTCTCCTTTTTTTGTACACATATAATTTTACCACATATTTTTCAAAATACAAATTTATCCAAAGGAATATTATCAGAAAAAACGGGACAACTGGGTGCCTCGATACACAATAAGAAAAATCTATAAAAACTCGTGGGGACGAAAACTCCGTTTTTATGATTTTTCTAATTGTGTATTCTCGTATTCCCTCGCTATCGCTGCGGGGCATTCGTGACGATTTCGGTGCGCTAACGCTTCCAAAATCTACTCATTGTCAAACCTTTTGCAACGTTCATTGCAAATGATTCAACCATCCGACCCAGAACCAAAAATTAAAACACCCATTCGGGTGTTTGAATTTCTTGGTTGGGGCAACTGGATTCGAACCAATACTAGCGGAGTCAGAGTCCGATGTTCTACCATTAAACTATGCCCCAAGGCGCCTTGGATTATATACCCCCGCTTTTCCTTTTGCAATACTTTTCAATATACAATTTTATTTTTCCCGAATATCGGTTAAAACCGGTTTTTTGGGCGAACGACCATATTTTTTAACAAACGCCTGTGTCGCCGATTCAATTTTTTTCAAATACTCTTTCCGTGCATTTTCCATAACCTTCGCAAATCTATCGACAAAATCTTCTTTGTCTCTCGAAAGTTCTGCATACTGGTTTTCTAACCTATTGAGCCCCAATCTAGCACTGCTTTCTTCACCGCCCAAGCGAAACGCATCACTATCTAAATTGCGCAATTCATCATCTTCCTTACGTGTCCACGGATCCAACGGATGTCGATACGCATGCAATAATCTATTAAAAATAGTTTTTGCATCATCTAGTCGCTTTTTTTCTTCCTTGTTACCAAAAATCGTCCACGGATGCCCAGTAATCTCGGCAATCTTAGTTTTACCATTTTTAACATTCATCAACGAATCAAAACAACCGGAATAAAACTCTTGCTCCGCTTTGGAACCAGATTTTGTCAAAGTTCTAAAGTCCGATTCCAACTTATTAACATTACTCTCTCTTTGCCAATATTCA
>OMPY01000037.1 GCA_900313105.1 uncultured Pseudomonadota bacterium | reverse complement strand
CAGAAAAACACCAATCCCGAATATCCAATAAGTTTTTTGAATATCTTTTTTGCCTTTACTGACATCATAAACCTTCCACGAGTTCACAGAATAACACCCAAGGAAACAAAAAGCAAACGTTTTTAGTGGATAGTGTTAGTGAGTGGTTAGTGCGGACGCGATGCGCCGATTATACCGCCCGGTACCGGGTTCCGCTACAAAAACGACAAGATACTGCCTTTCGGCGGTATGACATGATTATTCCAGATACCACTAACCACTAACCACTTGCACTATCCATCCCTTGCACCGCGGAATTTTTTTTGATATAATACCCACCGAAATGAAGGTATCCAGACGTAATATTTTGCAAATTACCGGAATCAGTATAGTCGTCGCGGGCGCGTTTCCGCGCATGGCGTTTGCGGCGCGTAATTCTATTAAATCTATGCGCACGGGGGTGCAACCGGGAAACAAGACGCGCTTTGTCGTTGAAACGGCAAACCGCCCATCATATACATTGGTCTATGGTGAAAATACACTTACGGTGAAATTATCAAACACGCCGGCGAATGATTCTGTGAAGCCGAAATTGGCATCGGGAACATTGGTGCGTAACGTGTCCCAGACCCAAATTGGCGATTCAGTGAACATTGTTCTGGATTTGAAAAAGCCGGTCGCCGAAATTCCAAAGAACCAGATTATGGTTTTGGAACCGAACGGCGACAACGATTATCGACTTGTGCTGGACTTTGTTGCCGGCACGACCAAGGCAAATGCGGCGACGGCGACCACAACAACCACGGCCCCGACCGAAAAAAAACACATAATCGTCATTGATGCCGGCCACGGTGGCAAAGACCCGGGTTGCATCGGGCGGGGCGGAACCAAGGAAAAAACGGTTGTGCTATCGGTTGCACAAAAATTGCGGACCGCACTTAAAAACGCCGGTTTTACGGTATATATGACGCGCAGTGATGATAATTATTTGAAATTAAACGAACGTGCGGAAATTGCGGAAAAACGCCACGCGGATTTGTTCCTTTCAATTCACGCAAATGCAAACCCAAGTCGTTCGGTCAAGGGATTTTCAATCTATACCCTTTCGGAAAAGGCATCGGACGAAGAAGCACAAAAACTTGCCGATGCCGAAAACGCGGCTGACAAAATTGATGTTACCGGTTTTGAAAGTTTTTCCAAGGATATTCGCATCGCGCTTTCGTCATTGCAACAACACGCGGTTGCGGAAATGAGTGTGGAATACGCAAACGGATGCGCGCGCGCATTTAATCGTGCGGGCATAGAGCAACAGGCCGGCCCCGCCGTTCGCCATGCGCCACTTGCGGTGTTGCGTTCAACCGTGCCGGGCGCACTGATTGAATGCGGGCATTTGTCGAACAAGGCCGAAGAAAAATTGTTAAAAAGCTCCGCGCACCAAGATAAACTGGTTGCCGCCATCGTCAAATCCATCAAAAATTACGATTTTGAAGTGTAAGTCCAACCCCGAAATACGTTGTTAGCGATTCTTTGATTGCGGGTTGCGTACCGCTATTGGTGCAGTCTTTTGTCTGAATAATTCAGCCATTCGGGACGGTATATGTCCTGTTGTTTCTGGATTGATAAGACATAATTTTTCGTTAACAACCTCGGTGTCTGGGGGTAAAATTTTAACATAAACACCACCCTTATTATCATACTTATCATAATTATAAACATACAGCAAAGCGTTTGGATCTATTTTTGATTGTTGATCCCAGGATATTCCATCACACGTTATCACATGAATATGTTCAATCTTTTTTTTCAATACATCACTAATATTTGATGGGGTAACGATACGATTTGCTTTACTGTAAATAAAACTATATGTCTCTTTAGTATCATTTTGTTTAACGTTCATATGGTCTTTGTATCCTTGATAGCAAGTTGCACCAGTTACAAGTCTTTCCATAGATATTGATATCATTGGCAATGAAATACTTTGTGCATCTACTTTAGCAAAATATTCAGCACGGTTAAGGAAAGCGTTGCATACTTGCTTTGTTAAATCTATCAGTTCTCTGGTTGACCTAGGTTTTGCACCATTAAGTATATCATAGTCTGCACCCCAGTGGTCATCACTAATAGGTTTGCAACCTTCCAATGCACTAATATAATTATGTCCACTGATTCTATACCTATTATACTGAATATGGTAAGGGAAATGATGATATCTTGTATGACCAAAACTGAGGCTATACCAAACACCTGTTGCAACATGTACCTTGTTGTCCGTATTCATTTTTTTACTCCTTAATATAAATATTAACAAAAGGATATCTGAAAAAAACAAGTTGTCAAGGTATAGATCATTGAAAAATAGGGGTGTGTACAGAAAGCGGGGCATCCATTTCTTTAACTCTATGTCCACCATAAATTTTCCCCGCACCATGGCGGGGCAAATTCCTGGCGGAGATAGGGGGATTCGAACCCTCGATACAGTTTCCTGTATACACGATTTCGAGTCGTGCGCATTCAACCAGCTCTGCCATATCTCCGGTGCGGGTATTATACACATGCCTAAAAATTTTGCAAGGTGATTTTTGGGTTGTGCCTCCGATTTTTTCACAACTTTTCACCATAGATTAAAATCGACGCAAATAACTTGACATTACGGCACTTTGTGTTACAATTTTGCCCGAACAAAATAAAAGGGTTTATAATGAGTTCTGTACCAACAAGTAATATACAAATTGGGAACGGCTTTGTGTGGGATGGGCCGGTTCCACAATTAGTACAAGATGCTTGGGTGGCTTGGAACAACCATACTCCGAAACGCATAAACTATTCCGATCCGTTTGCTTGTATACAGATACAAAGCAAAATCCTTACACAAATGATGGACGAAATAAGCGTTGAACCTGGTAATGATGTATTAAGACATGTGATCATGGATATTGTGAATAATCCAAATAAAATTTCAAATATTGAAAGAGACATGTTTGTTGAAAGTGGCGGTCCAACAAGTATCAATACACGTATAATAAAAAAATATAATATAGCGTCAGATCTTTGTTTTGGTAATATGGATATATACGCAACATATCATTATACACCAAACAAAGTTGATTTGTTTACAATGGAAGTCGAATTTTCCAAATCTGTTTTAGACGAACGTAGTTGGTTTGATTATTACCCAGGCAATGAAGATTTTTCTAAGCCGCGTAAAGAAAATAAGGTGCTGCTTATATTACTGCCAGAAATATTTGATAAATTACATGACGATCGTACCAAAACAAAAACTCCAGAATTTAAAGACTTTGTGGATTCAGAGTTAACGCGTCATTATACAAATATGCAAAACTATTGTATCGCATTACATCAGAGAATCTCTGGAATCGAAATTACGCCAAAGAATCTCCAGGATCAGAATCGTGCCAAAAAATCTTCGGAATCAAAGGATGAGAATGTACTAATCTATTTTGATGCACAACGCACACGTGAACTTACCAATGCTGTTATTGGTATATTACGTGATAAGTCTGTGCGTATTATAAAAAGCAAAGATAAGCTTGACACACCGTGGTATCATGCCTATATTCGCGATAATCCAGAATGCGTAATAAGGGTGTTTTATAACATCTTTGAAAACTATCATAATAGCGCAGTGGTAAGTTTGTATTATCAAGATGAACATATTACTGGTACCATACCACCAGGGTTCGAGATAAATGGAGAAAACAATCCATTAGCATTGAAACGATTGATACACGCACTGGATAGAAGGGCAACGATGAACAGAAACACTTTACTTTTGGGTGCCGCTAATGAAAAGAAATAAAATCAAAAAAATTCGCATTTGGCGAATTTTTTGATTTTAACATGATTTTCCCCATTGAAAAACATGGCGCATTTCCTATATAATATATATGTCAGAGCCAAGAGGTGTCATCATGATGAATCAAAATTCTAAACCACAAATCACTGAAATCATAGACGCGATGAAATCGCCCACAAAATGGGATACGTATAGGGTGACACAGGCCCGTAAAATCGCCGGCAAAATCGAAAAAACAAAATCCGAACAATTTGCGGAATATGTTGATGGTGTTTTTATGTCGGTTTGTGAAGAGTTAAATGTCTTTGATATGGCACGCGATTGGGCAAAAAAATCGGCGCCCGAAAAATTGGCTGTGGCGGGCAACATTATCAAACGTTTTGTCGAACGCGTGCAATCGGACACACAAACAGGTCGTGCGAAAAAGTATAACGATAAAGTGGTGGAATCCGTTCCAAAAATTTCCGTGTCACGCGCAACAGACGGCCAAATGTCGGTATCGCCGCGGGGCGCGGTCAATGTGAACCCAAATTTTCGGTATTATGATAATTTGATAAATTTTCTTATGGACCTGCGGCACGAAAGCACCCATATCGTTGATATGTTTTTCCCGTCAATTAGTCCACTTGATATGGATATTCGTGACCTTTCGATGGCGTTTTATATCAAACCACAACAAGACTTTAACTTATACAAACAAAATCCGTTGGAATTAAACGCGAATATGCGCCGTCGCGAATTTGGAAATAAATTACAGGAAAAAATCGCGGTGTGCGAATATGCGCGGGTGCAAAGGTTGGTTGGCAATGCGGTTGCACGCGGAATTCCACGGGGGCGCTAATGTCGGAAAAGGGTTTTAATGAAAGTGTTTATGAAATTGTGGCAAAAATTCCTGCCGGTCGCGTGGCAACATTTGGTCAAATTGCGCGTATGATTGGCCGGCCGAAAATGGCGCGCTTTGTGGGCTATGCATCAAATAACAAAAAAAGTTGGCATCTTCCGTGGCATCGCGTTGTGTTCAAAGATGGCAGTATTTGTAGCCAACAATTTTTTGACCAATCATACAAGGCATTAAAGGCCGAAGGTGTAAAATTCACCAAGGACAAACGCGTAAAAATGCCGGATTTTCAATGGCAACCGGAATCTGAATCCATGCCCGCCGATATTCGCGATTGGCCATTAAAGTTTTAAAACGGGGCGCAACCGCGCCCTGTTTTTTACCTGGATTTATTTTGCAACATTTGCTGTGCCTGGTTCCACGGCATTGCTTTTTGGTTTTTTGCACCCGGCGTTTCAACCATTTCTATGACACGAAATCCAAGTTTTTCGAAAATGGTTTTTGCCTTTGGACTCATCCAACCAAGGTGTGGATAAAGAACCCCTTCGAATGTTGCACCGTATTCGTTTTGAAATCTCGTAAATTTTGCGGCCAATAAATCCCAAGTCCCTCTGCCGAATTGTTGTTGTTGCACCTTGGACCAAAATGTTGAATCCGGCACCAGATGTGTCCCACCATATTGTGCTGTGCGCCGCCTAATATGATCTTCGCACGGGGCCAGGTGATGATTAAATCCCCATTCGATTTTATACCCCATATTTTCGGATTGCATCATATTTTGCGCAATATTTCGTGGCAATTGTTCGCGTGGTTTCTCCTTTGTTTTTTTGGGTTTGCCGGCGGCATTTTTGACCTTGACCGTGATGCCCAATGTTTCAAAAAGGTCTGCGACGGTTATATCCATTCCCATAACATTATTCGAAAGGTTATACGCAATCTGTGGGACATAAATACGACCGCTAAGTTTCACATGTCCGGCGTTTTCAGCAATGAAATTCATGAAACGATTATAAATATCCGGCCATTGCCCGACCAATCTTTCACAAGACCCCTTGATGGATTGTTCCGTTGTGTCCGGCACAATTACCACATAAGCACCCACATCGGTAAAAGATTTTACATAATCGGGATGTGGATACCAATCATCGCCCCATGAAAACCGAAGTGTGTCTGTGAAATTTGAATTCGGGTCTGGTTCGTTGGTGGACGGCAAAACCGGATGATTCGGTTGTATATTTATCGTTGTATCCGAATTATGGTTGTATCCGTCATTTTCGGGCAAAGGTTCCTTTTGGCATCCGAACAACGGCAATGTCAACATAGAAAGAAAATATAACGCTTTGGTTTTAAGTTCCATTCTTGACCCCCTATTGTTAAATCTATTAAATAAATCACGCTTATATTATATATTCAAAAAAACATATCGTCAAGGTTTTTGTCGCACAATAAAAAATGGGCGCAATCGCGCCCAAAATTATTTCTTTTTTGATTTTGGTCGTTTTTTTTCATTATCAATAAGTTTCCTGTTCGTGATTTTATTTAGAATCATTTCCGGACTTATCGATTTGAATTTTAAAAACCAATCGCGTTCGCCGGCATGCCGAATATCAGAAATCTTGCCAGGCGCGGGAACAATAACATCTTCGCCTGGAATCCATTCGGCGGGCGTTGCGACATGAAACGCGTCTGATGTTTGCAGTGCGATAACAACGCGCTTTATTTCCGTTATATTGCGGCCAACCGATTTTGGGTAATAAAGAATTGTTCTAATAATCCCACGCGGGTCAATTATAAATACGGCACGTACGGTATCTGTATTGCCAACGGCATCATGAATCATACCATATTTGCGCGCAACATCGCCGGACGCGTCCGCCACGACCGGAAATGTAATTTCCATATTCTTCCAACCTTGATAGTTTATATCGTTGCGAATCGTTTGAATCCACGCCATATGCGATGCATTCGAATCAACAGATAACCCAACCAGTTCCGTATTTAGTGCGCGAAATTCATCCGCCATTGATTGAAATGTCATAAATTCTGTTGTGCAAACCGGCGTAAAATCGCCCGGGTGCGAAAAGAATACAACCCAATGCCCGCGATAATCATGTGGAAAGTGGATATAGCCGTTTGTCGTATTTGCACCAAATTCCGGCGCCGCATCCCCGATAAGTGGTATATTGCTTTCGTAATCACAGTTAAATTCGTTTAAAAAATCTTTCATATTTTCCCCCTTTGGTTGATTGCATGGTATCAAATATGCGCGTCGTTTTCCCCAAGATAGAATTCTTATGCAACATAAATCGCACGATTTTTACCCATGTTTTTTGGGGGCGGGGTTTTATGCAAAGCCGCGGAATCCGTGGGTTTTTGGTGGAAAAAAGTGTATAAAAAAAACCAAGGTTTTTAGTCAACACTTTTTTTCAAAAATCCAAAATTTTTATTTCCTGTAAAATCAATGACTTACGATTTTTCGAATTTTGGCCGGATAGGGTGTCAAAAAACCTTGGTTTTTGTTACACTATTATCAGCGAATTTGTATGCAGAAAATCAAAGGAAAAAAGGGGGAAAATCATGCGAATCGGAAATTTATTGTTGTGCGGAATTATTATGATTGGCGCCGCATATGCGGATGACACGACTGACCGCAAAACCGTCACATCAAAAAAATATGTTGATGACCAAATCGCAACCAAGCAACCCATATTAAACGCAGGTGGCACCGATTTACGCAACAATGTCGTGATGTACACGAATCAGGCGGGCGAAGTTACATCAAAGCCGATATCCGCAACACTTTCGGGCAACGGTATCGATAACAATTTACCAACGGTTGGTGCGGTTAACACCGGACTTGCCACCAAGCAAGATGAACTATCCGGGACATCGGGCAATGTTGTGACATATACATCAAACGCGGGAACACTGGGTGAACATGCGGTGTATAAAACAACGACCACATACGATACCACAAACGCGGGTGCATTGGTAGAGGCAAATCATGCAAACAGTGCAATCGCCAAAGGATTAAATGAACATTTAACATGTGCGCCCAATGGCATTGACCCGGTTAGTAATAATTGTTGGCTGTGGCAAATAAATGACCAGGCGGCGGGCACGGTATATACCGATCATCAATAAAAAAAGAGCGAGAGAGATTCCCAATGAAAAAATTACTATCGTTATTGCTGATAATCTGTTCGATTGGTGTTGCGTATGCGGATGACAAAA
>OMPY01000044.1 GCA_900313105.1 uncultured Pseudomonadota bacterium | reverse complement strand
TTGCGTATGCGGATGACAAAAGCACGGTGACATCGTTAAAGTACGTGACGGATGAACTGAATACGCGCCAGGATAAGTTCGGTGCGAACGATGGCAAGGCGATGACATTTACGAATACGGCGGGCGGAAATTTACCACGTGATGTAAAAGAAAGTTTGGGAACAAGTACCAGTGATAATGGATTGCCGACGGTAAGTGCGGTGAATACGGGAATCGCGACCAAGCAAGATGAAATTGGTGCAGTAAACACGAATACTGTTGTGACATATACAAATGAACCTGGGACATTGGGGCAAAAGGGGATATATCAAGATACGGGCACATACGCCACGCAGAGCGATAACCTGATACAGGCGTCAACATTTAACGCGGCGTTGCGTAATGGATTGAATAATGAATTTGTGTGTGCAGACCGCGACCCAGTATCTAACCAATGTTGGTTATGGACGATACATAATAATGGGGATCTAGAATTACCCTCAGAGTATACACGGTTGGAGTATATTGAATCAACTGGGACACAGTACATTAATACGGGAATTAATGGTTTAGATACCGGAAATTGGGAAATATATGCTAAATGGATGGTGACGGGTACGCCAACGGCAAACTATCCTTATATAGTTGGTGCTTACAGTGCTGAAACGGTTAATGCGTATCGTGTTATATTAAAACTAAAAGAAACGGAGGCGTATTACGTATCAGGAAATAGCAAAGCCGGTGGCGGTTCTGTTCTTATTTCTAATAAACCAGCTAATATGATTCATACTGCAACGATTAATAACGGTTATGTTGTTTTTGATGGGGTTAGTTATAATACCCCCACCCAAGGCACAACGATACCCGCATCGGTTTCTATAAATTTGTTTAAAGCTGGTCTTAAGGGTCGTATATATGCTTCTTATGCAAAGAAAGATGGTGTATATAAGTATAACTATATTCCCGCCAAACGCAACAGTGATGATGCGATTGGAATGTACGACACAGTAAGTGGAACATTTAAAGAAAACTCCGGAACCGGAACTTTTACAACGGGATCAACAGCAACAGGAGGCATATCATACACCACACTTGTCCCGGCAGATTACACACCACTTGAATATATTGAAAGTACTGGAACACAGTATATTGATACTGGGGTTGTGCCAACATTACAAACAGGTGCTTTACTGAAAGTGGCATTAAAGCAACTTAAAACTTCCGATAATGTGATATTTGGTGCAACAAACCAGAACGCTGGTTCTCTTGAAGGTGGTTCCTGCCCAACTAATAAAATTATTAAAACAATGGCTGCTAATCAGGTGTATAATTTTGGTGTAAATTATCAAGGCAATGGTTTAGCAACATTGGATGATTCTGTTTTAAGTTTGGTGCCTACTGTTAATATGACGAGCAAGTCATTGTATCTTTTTAATCTTAATACATCGTCCGGTGGAGTAAGTCAGTATGCTACGCGTGGCGCACGTTTTTATGATGTGATATTTACAGAAGGACGCGAAGTTTCACATCATTATATTCCTGCGCGTCGCAACAGCGATAATGTCGTTGGAATGTACGATACAGTAAGCAATACATTCAAAACTAATGCCGGAACTGGAACATTTACTGCCGGGCCAGATGTAAGTAATATTGTGTATATTCCGCAAGACCAAAATTGATATTATAAATGAAAAAAACGCCCGGCCAAATTGGTCGGGCACCAACAACATAACAAACAAGGAAGGATTTTCTTATCCGTTGCAGCGTCCGCATGTATTATTACGAATTACGCGACGTTCGGAATAAACACCCGCCGGTTCATAAACCGTCACCGGGCGATAAACCTGATAATGATCCACGACTTCGGTATATACCTTGACACGAACCGGTTGTGCACATGAATTGCAAGTGTTCGCATATGTGGGTGCAACACGTTCCTGGGCCGGTTCAACATAGGTCACAGTGTTTGTGTTATAACGAACACTGTTTGTGAAAGTTTCGGTTTCACTGTATACACCACCGTCGGATGCAACCGCACATGTGGCACGACCACCGCGCGGTCCAGGTTCGGTACCACGCTCAGTTGCAGGCGCGGTGTTCGGTGGTGTAAACGTGGATTAAGATGATGTTTTTTATAAAAAAATTTTTCCCAACCAATCATACTAACCACTAATCACTTACACCTGTCGCGGCATGACCGCGTCACGGTCGTGACGGACTAATCACTTTTTATGTTTATTATTCTGAAAATTTATGATATAATACCATCGTTATGAGAAGTAGGATTTTATCTTTTGTCGCCGTTTTGTGCGGGCTTTACGCGGGTTCGGCGCTTGCAAATTGGCAATATACCGGTGGATATTTGTATGACACGGGCTATGGTGATAATGGTTCGCGCGCCGCGATATCTTTGCGTGGCGGGGCAACATACGCCTTGGCCAAGATGCGTAATGATGCACCAATGGTGTTTGCATATTGCGTGAATACTGAAACAGGTGATGTTCAAGATTGGTCGGGGACTTGCCCCGATGGTTTTGAATATGCCACGGGCGGTCTTAATAGTGTTGGTTTGGATAAAATGTCACAGGTTAGTTTCGCCGCCGGGGCAAGTGTTGGTTGGATTCTACCAAACACACCACAGTGGCGTTTGGAACTGGGGTGGGACCATTTTTCGGATGTTGATTACAATAAACCAAGATTGTTTTCTGGAAACATGCAACTAAGCAATGGTACGACATTGGATGTCAGCATGGGTAATGTTCAATCAACAATGGCCACCGATATCATCAGTTTTATGGCGTTTTATGATTTCTTTGATGGAATTCAAAAACCGATTCGCACAATGATTCCGTATATCGGTATCGGGTTCGGATACGCCGATACAAAAACCGAAATGCACTTTTATGATGACACGGGTGAACTGTATGGATATCCGATTTTAGAAGACTTTGGAACCAGTGACGATGTGATGATGGATTTCTATCCATCAACAACAAATACAACAAATGTTGCGGGTGTCGTGGCATTGGGTTTTTCGTATGGTATAAATGAAAATTTATTCTTTGATTTTGGTGCGCGTGCGGCGTATTTACCGCGTGTAAAATATACGCTGTCCAATTCGGACGGAACGCGTCACCTTGATTGGTTTAGTGCGAAAAATTTGATATACACAAATGTTATGTTGGGACTGCGTGCTGAATTTTAGTTCTTTAATTTAACGCCATATTTTCCGCGGTTTATTGGGCGGTACGAAATCGCTTCGGCCAAATCATCCATCGTGATATCGTTGCCCCCGCGCAGGTCGGCAATCGTTCGTGCAATTCGCTTTATACGATTATATCCACGTGCCGACATTCCCATCTTTTCCGCCGCATTATTTAGAAAGTTTGTAAGTTCGTCACTTAAAACGACATATTTTTCCAAATCCGCCCCGTCCAACAGTGCGTTCACATAACCCTGGCGCGCGATTTGGCGTGCGCGGGCGGCAACCACACGGGCGCGTATTGTTTTACTGGATTCCGATGGCGCACTATTTTTCATTTCCCACGGGTTCACCGGGTCAACATCAACATGCAAATCAATACGGTCAAGCAGTGGCCCCGAAATTTTATTCTGGTACGCTTCGGCACACCTGGGTGCGCGGGAACATGACAGTGCGGCATTCCCCAAATGTCCGCATGGGCATGGATTCATTGCGGCGATAAGTTGGAACCGCGCGGGATATGTGGCGTTGCGCTTTGCACGCGAAATCATAATTTTCCCTGATTCCATTGGTTGTCGCAAAATTTCAAGTGTCGCGCGATTAAATTCCGGCAATTCATCCAAAAACAAAACGCCATTGTGCGCAAGTGATATTTCCCCCGGGCGCGCATCCGAACCACCGCCCGCAAGTGAAACCGGACTTGAAGTATGGTGTACACTGCGGAACGGGCGACGCGCCACCAATGTTTTGTTATCCAATTTTCCGGCGATGGAATAAATTATCGATGTTTCCAAAACTTCATCCGCGGTCATTTCCGGCATAATTGTGGCCAATCTTGATGCAAGCATTGTTTTCCCCGACCCCGGTGGCCCAACCATCAACATTGCATGCCCGCCCGCCGCCGCAATTTCGATGGCGCGTTTTGCCGCCGCCTGGCCATGCACTTCGGCCATGTCGGCGGTCGTGTTTGCGTTTTCCGTATGCGCCACCGGCAAATCCGGCAACAACAGTGGATTTTTTCCATTAAAATGGTTGATAAGTTCCAAAACATGAAACGGCGCAAGAATATCCAAATCGCCGGCCCATCGCGCTTCGGCCCCTTGGTCGCCGGGACATACTATACCAAATCCGTTTTTCTTGGCCCATACGGCCGCCGCCAAAACACCGTTTGTCTTTGCAACCGTACCGTTCAGGCCGACTTCGCCAATAATAATATATTTTGATAATTTATCTTGGGGCAAAATGTCGAACGCGCAAAGTATTCCACACAATATCGGCAAATCAAAATGCGCACCGCTTTTTTCGACATCCGCCGGCGAAAGGTTCACCGTCAACCGCTTTGGTGGTAATTGCAGGCCCAACGCCGAAAGAACATTTACAATGCGTTCCGCAGATTCCTTGACCGCGCGGTCGGCAAGCCCGATAATTTTGAAATCAGGTTTCCCAAGGCCCGCGGAAATTTGCACCTGGACATCAATTTTTGTCGCGTCCATTCCGTTAAAGATAATAGAAGCCAAAGAAATCATAGTTTTTGTATTATATACTTGCCATAATCGAATTCAAGTCCTAAAATGCAAAACACAAAATTGACAAAGAAAGGAAAGAAAATGATAAAAAAGCCTAAAAATCGCCTGCGTGAATGGTTTGATACATTGTTCTATGGAATTCTTATCGCCATTGGTTTCCGCAGTTTGTTTCTTGAACCGTTTAATATCCCATCCGGGTCGATGATACCGACATTGCATATCGGCGACCATATTTTCATAACAAAATGGTCGTATGGTTATTCGCGGTATTCGTTTCCGTTTGGTTCATGGCACCTGTGGAACGGCCGCATTTTCAAGAATATGCCGAAACGTGGCGATGTTATTGTTTTTCGTAATCCGAAAGATGAATCACTTGATTATGTAAAGCGTCTTGTTGGATTGCCGGGTGACACGATTCAGATGCGGGAAGGTCGCCTTTATATAAACGGTGAAATTGTTGAACGCAAAGACCCGCGGCCCTATGTCATTGCGGTTTTGCCACGTTCGAAACGTTCATCGGGTGTGTTTTTGGGTAATATGAAGATTTTGGGTAATAAATTGTTTGTTGGTGATAGTCCAGCTGATTTTAATTATACAATACAATATATCCCAGATAAATACTGCATAAACTTTGATAAATGTAACTATGATAATAATTGTCCAATACAAGCATGTGGTATACACAAATTAACTGAATATATCGAGGTTTTACCAAACGGTGTTGAACACAGTATAATTGAACACACTGATGATGGACCATTAGACAATACCATGGAGTTTTTGGTGCCCGAAAATCACCTGTTTTTTATGGGTGACGACCGCGACAACAGTAACGATAGCCGCGACAAACTTGGATTTGTTCCGGTTGATAATGTCTTGGGGCGCGTGTGGTTTGTGTGGTATTCGCACAATTACGCATCGCCAATGGTTGCATTTTGGAATTGGAATGCTAAAATGCGCTGGAACAGATTTGGCAAAGGTATAAATTAAAATGAAACTTTATTATAAATTCAAAGATAAATCGTTGTTGGAACTTGCGCTGACGCAACGCGGCGTGAACAGTCATCATAACAATGAACGCCTTGAATTCGTGGGCGACCGCGTATTGGGGCTAAGTGTTGCGGCCATGCTTTACGCGATGTACCCGAACGAAAACGAAGGTGAACTTGCACGTCGTTTTGCCTCACTGGTGTCAACCGAAACATTGGCGGATGTCGCGCGTTCGTTCGATTTGCATAAAGAGGTTCGACACAGTCATATGACCGCCGGACGCACGCGGCACATGCTTGCCAACGCGATGGAGGCGGTAATCGGGGCAATCTTCTTTGACGGTGGTTTTGATAACGCGCAACGCTTTGTATGTGGCATTTGGCACGATTTGGCGGCGGCGGAACTGCGCCCACCCAAAGACCCGAAAACAATGCTCCAAGAATTTGTGCAAAAACATGCGGACGGCGCATTGCCGGTCTA
>OMPY01000007.1 GCA_900313105.1 uncultured Pseudomonadota bacterium | reverse complement strand
AAAACCAAAATTCGTAAGTTATTGATTTTACAGGAAATAAAAATTTTGGATTTTTGAAAAAAAGTGTTGACTAAAAACCTTGGTTTTTTGACACCTTTTTTATCCGCCGCAAATCCACGGATTCCGCGGGTTTACGCAAATTCCCGTTTCCCCAAAAAAACATGGGCAAAAATCGGGCGATTTTGCACCAAAATTGCGAAAATTTGCCATTTATATAAATTTTTGCACCTGCACAAAAAACATCGTCGGCGGTTACCCGCCGACGTGCTCTCCTTCCTTCCGGAAACCGGAAACTTTTTTGGGCCTATGCCGCCATCGCGACGGTGCCGCTTGATTTACTTTCGTCCGCGTCCATAATACGTTTTGCCTCTGCAAAGACCATTTCTTTGACGCGCAACGCCAAATCACGTGTTTCAAACGATTCCGCGGCGACATCAAAATTATCGGTCCGAATTTGCAATGACACATACGCACCAATCAACGACGGGCGCGGCAAATCTTCAATCGAACGCGGCGCGTTGTTGTGACCGATTTGCAATTCATCGCTAAGCGAAATAATTTGCCGGTCGGCATTTACCCACACGGTTGTGCTAAGCACTTTGTGCAGCGCAATCATGATTTCTTTGATGTTTTTTTGTTGCATGTGTGTCCCTCCTTTCTGGGTGTTTTATTTGAACTTTAGCCGGAATTTGTATTTACATCGTGTATTTACATTTTGCCGACAAAAAATTCCAAATTGTTTACTGTTTTGCCCGAAAATCTGCGGTTTTTACAGATTTTTGAACGATTTTCCTCTGGTCCCGTTGTCTATACAGTGATGATAGAATAAAAACGAATCGCCGGTCAAGCGAAAAAATAAAAAAAATGAAAAAAATTTAAAATTTTTTTAACCGATTGTATTCAGACGAATTTTTCCGGAATAATTTTTGCAATTGTCTTAAAGATGCGTCTAAAAATTGTCGTGTCGGGATCATGGTGATAAATTTTTGGTGTGTTATTACCGCTTCGAATTCCCATCCAAGTTGTGCGTTTATCTTCAATCGTCACATGCCACGATGTTTTTGTGTCATCAATAATCATATCGCGCAGTTTTTCTGCGAATTCCGCGCTTTCAAAGATTGCAACATTTTCGGTGTTGTAATACGCGCTGCGCGGGTCCAGGTTGAAACTGCCTATCCATGAAATTTTGTCGTCGAACACGATGGTCTTGCTGTGCATTACGGAAAAACTTGATTGCTTGCGCATGCGGTCATGCCGTTTACCGCGCCGATTTTCCGCCGAAGACATAAATTCATAAACATCAACCCCATCGCGAATAAGTTTGCGTCTATATTTTTCCCATTTGCCGAAAACGGTTGGCGCGTTTGTTGATGAAAGTGAATTTGTGACGATTGTGACATGCACGCCGGATTGTTCGATACGTCGCATCATTTGCATCCCACCACGCCCGGGAACAAAGTATGCGGCGGAAACATATGCGGACTTTTTTGTCGCGTTCCAAAGTTTATTCAACGTTCGCATAATTTGTCCGGTGTATTTTTCTTTGCGCGACATCGGCATTTGCACCTTGGCGGGCGCATCGGCAAGGAATTGCCCGTGCCCCCACGAAAAATCAAAATTCTTGCGCCCATATTCCCGCATAACCAGTGAAATAATCGTGTTATACCGTCTAAGGTTCCGCGTCCCTATTTGTTCTTGACGCCGAAATTGCCGATTGAGTTTTTGCATCGCATGCGCGGAACATGCCTTTGGAATAACGCCCGCCGGCACCGACAATTCATAGTTCCAATATTCATTAAAACTTTTTGTTGCGTCATGTGTGATATTGCCAATGAACAAAACATCAGTGTCGGAAAAATTCGCCGCGGTTTCAGGCATGAAATAATTACTGCCTATATTTCGGCCGCCGGTAATCAACGCGACATTATCCACAATAAAAAGTTTATTATGCATGCGCGAATTTAACCGATTAAAATCCAACAGCATTTGCGGATAATACAGCAACCGCGACCGATGCTTTACGGCATTAAAAATTTTTACTTCGATATTCGGGTGTTGGTTCAGCACGATAACATCGGCGATATCAGAATTCGTTCCATAATCGTCAATAAGGATTCGTACCTTTACCCCCCTATCGGCGGCGTTTTTAAGTTCGCTTATTAAAACATGTGCGGAAAAATCATTACTATAAATATATGTCTGTAAATCAATTGTCCGTGTCGCCATACGCGCGAACGCGGCGCGAATAATAAACGCGGACAGCCCGTCGTCAATCAGTGTTGCGCCACTAACATTCGTTGCGCCGCAAAGTTCTTTTTTATAAACCTTTGCGATTGGTGTTGCGATTGGATTGTATTCAAAATCTTTTTCGGTGATTTTTGGTTCATAGTTACGCAACCGTTCGTCTTTCATACTGGTTGGAATTGCACAACCGAAAAAAGAAAACCGCGTCCATGGCAAAATTTTTTTTGTTTCTGTCATGACCGTATTATATCAATTTGCATATTTACCCGCAAGTTAAAACACCAAAAGATATTATTCATAAAAAGATTTTTTTTAGAACGCGTATTCATTTTTCGCTTGCGTTAAAATTCTATAAAATGATAAACTTTCCATAAAGGAAGGAAATTTTTACCATGAAACGACTTGCTATATTTATTGGTGGACTGCTTGTAATGCCCGCATTTGCTGAGGTTGCGCCCGTTTTCATCGACGAAAACGATGCGATTGAATATGCGGACGGCATGTACGATGAAAACGGTTTTTTGATAATTCCCGATGCGGAAATTGTTGAAACGGAAACCGAAGCGGACACGCAAAAAGTGCAGACGCCGGTAAAAATTTCGCGCGCACCCGTGAACGCAACACCGGTTGCAAATCGAACAACCACAACGCGTGCAATGCCTGCATCGGCGGGCGCGACGACGGCGTCGGGTCGTGGGTCGGCAAATGGAAATTCATCGCGTGTTGTTGCGGCACGAACAACGACCGCATCACCACGCGGCACTGCATCACGCACGGTCGCATCACGTGGAACGGCGGCCACGTCACCGCGTACGGAAACGACATCAACACGAACCGCAACATCAACGGCGGCAACCCGCGCGGCGGCGGCAAGGACAACCGGCGGCGCAACACGTGCAACATCGGCGGCCACGGGTGCAACCGTTGCGCGGACGGCGACATCCACTGGACGAACAACCGCGGCACGCACCGCGACGGCAACAACCGCGCGTGCGGCAACGGCATCGGGGCGTTTGTCTGTTGATCCAAATCGTAATTTTGGTCCAGGGGATAAAGGGACGGTGACCGTAAATTCCATAGGAAGCGTGGATACAACAAACAAACCGCTTTACAACAAATCTGCGTCAATTCGTCGGACACCAACAATTCGTATGTCGTCGCTAAATGGAATATCTGCGGAAACGACGGCGGTTTCCACCATGTCATTGGAAGATATGGACGACCTGGCGGAACTTACGGATTATTGCAAGGCCCAGTATGCAAACTGTATGGATAATTATTGCAATGTCTTGGACGATAACCAGGGCCGGTGCAGTTGCAGTGCGAACATAAAAAACTATGCCAAGGCAGAGCAGGCGCTAAAGACCGCAACCGAAGAATTACAAGATGTCGCGCAAAAAATCCAATACATCGGCCTTACCACGCGTGAAGTTGAAACCCTGTTCACGGAAACGATTGCCGAAGAAACAATGCGCACCAAGGGTACAGACAACAGCCAACTTCAGGCGAGTCTTAACAAGATAAAGGATATGATTATCGATGTTAAATCCGGCACCGCCACCAGCAGCGCCAGCAACGATATCCTGGGGTTAAACTTTGACCTTTCGGGGTTGCTTGAATTTTCCTTTGACAGTACCGGTTTCGACCTTGGGTCGCTTTTCGGTACCACAAACACGAACAGTGTTAGCAACCAACGCGGCGAAGAACTTTACAAAACCGCGGCGGCGCGTTGCAAATCATCGGTGTTAAAGGCATGCACGGCGCGCGGTGTTGACGCGTCACTTGTCACGAACGCGTACGATTTGGAAATTGACCGCGAATGTATGGCATATGAACGCAGTTTGAACGATTCCAACGACCAAATGTTGGCAACGGTTCGGAATGCGAAAAACGTTTTGCAAAAGGCGCGCCTTATGGTTGCGCAACAGAAAAACGCATACGACATGCGCGGTTGCATCAATGCGCTGGATTCCTGTATGCAGGATGAATTTGTTTGTGGTTCGGACTATGAAAATTGCCTTGACCCGACGGGCCGTTATATCGTGAACGGTGAAATCGTTATCGGCAGTCAACCCGGCCATGCCATCGACCCGGAATATCCAGACCGCGTGGCAAGTGTGATGACCAGTGACGTTTGCCGTGTGAACCTGTATCGGACATGGGATATGGTCCCGGGAACATGCGAAGAACATACGCCGGATAATTATATAGGTTATCCGACCACGAACCAAGGCAACGCCTGGGGCAGTGGCACCGAAGACACATTGTCGAAATACATTGAAAAAACTGTGACCGGTAATTACCCGGCCAAGACCAGTGAAAATATGTCACTGTATCTGCAAAACAAAATCGGGTATAATCAAAAAGACCGCAATTATGGTATGTGCATGTCGGTCCTTAACAAGTGCCAGGATTATACATACACCCGCGGCACCGGCACGTCCGCGCAATACGAACCCGCGAACCAGGTTGTTCAACAATACCTTGCGCGCGTTTTGGTCCAGATAAAGGCGAAACAGGATGAAATCCTTGCCAACTATGCCGAAACATGCGTTAGTGACGTCACATCGTGCCTGGGGCAGAACGGTTATCCAACCGAAGATCCATCCGATTGGGAAGATGACCCGCATGTGTACAGCACAAACACAACCAAAATGAATATCGCGGTCAACGCGTGCCGTGCACAAATCGTGACGTGTATGTCGGTGAACGGATATTCAATCGACACACCAACCCCAACGGAAATGAATTGCTGGGTCCAGGGATTATTATACAGCACATCCACCGGCGAATGTATGCAGAATAACGTCCACCCCGATGCATGCCAAGATGGTACAACTTGGTGCCAATACACCAATTCATGTGAACTTCCCGAAAATTGCATAACCAGCCCGACACCTGGACAATGTACAGTAACGTATAATTGTAATAATGGCAATTCTGGGGGAACAGCACCGAGTACCCAAACTGTGACCCAAGGAAACAGTATTACAGTGCAAAGCGGTGCATCGTGTAATGCCCCAAGTGGTAAAACATTTAATGGTTGGTTTGTTGGCAGTATCAACAGCACGAACATTTGGGCTTCGGGGACATCGCAAACTTGCCTTTCCACTACACTTTATGCAAATTGGGTCAGTGGTAGTGGCGGAACACATAACATTACATGGAATACACAACAAGCGTCTTCAACCACGACAAATTGTGATGCAACGTATTTAACTAGTCCATCCGTACAATACAAGTATTGCACTCCCACCGCTGTTACAGGCAAAACCTTCAAGGGTTGGTGTACAAATGCGGCGGGTACCCAAGGGTGTAACACAGGAAGCAATTTGTCGCGTGCGATTATCTCGGCAAATAGTTCAAATGATATAACTTTTTATGCACAATGGGATAGTAAAACCCCATCATGGACAAAGGTTAATTTAAATGATGATGGCGGTTGTTGCAGTACGCCTAACCCTGTTTATTACCAATCGGTAAGCGGTATAACCGCATGTCCAGTCGGTTGGTATGATGAACAAGTTTGCAATACCGAAAATAGATGGACCGTATTAGACGAAGGAATCCCAACAAGGAACGGCTGGGATTATCGTGGTCATTTTACACAAGATAATCAAGAAGTAGTCAGCGACATGGGGGTTTTTGCACAATCGTTTACGCCGTCTAGTACCGCTATAACTGCAACGGCCCAATGGACCCACCAAGGTGGTGGTACACCACCAACCCCGGGGACTGGACATGAAGTCGTCGTTTATTGTGGAACCGGACAATTTATTGCAAAAGGCGGCAGTTATGTTGATAAAAGTAGGTGTCCGGATGGGACTTGTGGTCGTGTCAGCGTCGATGCTAATCAGTGTGTGGATTTGAGCGACTATTGCAGTATTTCTGCATATGAAAATAAACATAAGTTTGAATGCCCAGACAACCCGGGAGTTTTGGAGCCTGATGGCAGTACTCTGTGCCCAACAACGGATGGTATAATATGTACTTTATCGGACAAAGATCCCGGCACCGCTGCGGGTGGCATGCGTTATGTGCAAATAAATGATAATGGCGGTGCCCGTGCTCAACAATGGAGAAAGGGTGGAATGTTACCAAGTGATACTAAGTACGTTTGGATTGACACCGACGGCAGTACGTGCCAGTATCCCGGTGTTTATATTGCCGACCCAAATACCAATATGGTTGTGTGCACTACACGCGTGGACAGCATTGGGTGGTGGGTTAAACCCGGCAGTCGCAGTTCCGGTTTTTACATCGATGTCAATGGCGAAAAGGTTTTATTCGCGCGTGAATGGGGTGAAATTGTCACGGAAAACATTGGTAAATTCGCCGCGACCGACCCGGACACGACACTTGTTGCAACACCCACGGTATATGATACCAACGTTGGATATGTTTCGTTTGATGAAGAAAACAAAACTTGGACGGATACTTATTCAACTTCTCAGGTTGATCAGTACGCCTACCTTCACAACAAGTTTAATATAGATTTCTATCCAAATCGTCCGGGCAAAAGCGCTTCACAAGAGGAATATAGATATACATACATCGAAGGTGACGGATATTATAAACAACCAACTGGAGTGAAAGTTACCGCCGCCCCAACGATTACCGAAAGCGGCTATACTTTCCGTGGATTTTATCCGGGACCATTATCCGCGGTATCGATCAATGATTCAACCGGAATGGTTTGGCCAGGCAACAAAGGTGGCATAAGTCCGGCGCCATTACAGAATAACAAATGGGTTCTTGTGACGGATAATCCGGATTTCCAAACTTTGAACCTGTATGCCGCCTGGGCCAAGAATTGCCCAAGCCCACTTCCCGCCGAGATGAAAAAATGTAATTTGACAATCGGTAAGGATGGTTCGGTCACATATGCCGTTGAATGTCAGGATGGATATGAAATCCAAGGCGCGGGCGCCGATGCAAAGTGCATAGTCCCGGGCAGCAATTGGCGCAGCATAGAATTTGTCGGCGCCACGGCGGTTTATTAATCCCGGCGCCACCGGGGGGCTCCCCTTCTTCCTAAGAAGGGGTGGCGCACGGAGTGCGACGGGGTAATTCGGGTGTGATGCGTCAATATACCCATACCCGGCACCCCTTTCCACGGGAAAAGGTGTGGCTGCGTGACGCGGTGGGCTTAGTTGTATGACGAATAAAAAAAGGAAATATACGATGAAACGTTTTTTGACATGTGCGTTGTGTTTTGTATCATTACCGGCAATCGCCGCGACACTTTATTATGAACAGGGCGGCATGTGTTCTGGGTTATACCGTAGTCCGGGTTGCAACGGCACGCAGGTCACGCACCTTAGCGTGACACCGAGTGCGGACACCACATTTACCGGGTTCAAGGTAAATGGCCAAACAATTGTTGATGCAAATGGAAATGTTGCCGCAAATGCGTCTGAAATTTTACGCAACGCCGGAAATGTTGGTTCAAAAATCCCCCAAAGTTACGATTGCAAATCCGGATTTAGCAAGAATAATAATGGTATCTGTGTCGACCCCAGTGGTAATACCACATATATCGATTTTGAAAATGGTAATGAAGATGATGGCTATGAAATTTCTTATAATGAAGTTGGTGGCCGTGGTGGCGTTGCCGGCAGTAACGAGTGCGTTCATTCAAAGTTCAAGGTAAAAATCCATTGGTGCCCACCAAAATATGGTGCTTACACTAACCCAAATTGGACAGCCTATAGTGGATGGAATCCTTATGCTAATCCGGTTGTTCCGGCGGGGTTTGATTATCCGGAACTTTGGCCATCGATTTGTGAAAACGGTGTTGATATAACCGAAGATTTGGATTACGAATGGAATAGGGCGACTTGTGGGGTCGGTAATTCTGGGTGCGCAAAGTATAAGAAACTAGATGGCTCCATTAAGTATCAACTAAATGTCCCGACGGGCTTCGACGGTTGGACGTTACGTGGCTTTTATCTACTTGAAGATGATTTATACGATGTTCCATCTGGATGTAATGAAAGTACCAACGCGAGTTATTATAATCCAACATGCTATGACTATTGGGGAAAACGCAATTATTTTGCAAAACGTCGTGTGGTGACCAAGACCAATACCGAAGGTACGGCGCGCCTGGGGTTGCCAAAACCGAATACAAACACCGAAACAGGATATATCGATTTGGATGATAGTCATACTGGCGCAAATGGTCCATGGTCCAATACACGTTGGACTGTATACGATTGTTCAATTGATCATACCCAGGCCGAACAAAAAACATATCACCTTTATGCTGGTTGGGCGCGGACACCAGAATATAAAGATGATGATGTTGATGGTCGGTTCAAGATTTATCGTACGGGGCTACAAAATCCTAACAAGGGTGATGCAGAATATGTATGGTGGTGCAAGTATAACACTGAAACAATTCATAATGCCAATGCATATAATCCGTATTGTACCAGCAACGCATGTTCGTTAGAATATCTTTCTCTTTGTAATCAACAAGATTGTTTAAACTTGCAAGGAACTAATTGGTGTGCCGGGACCCCGCAATGTGTATTGGGGGCTTCTGCGCAAAGATGTTGTGTTGGCAGTTTAGGCAACTGCACAACAGCAAAGGATTGCGTATCTGTTGGTGGAATATGGGATGGGACAACTTGTTCCGATGGCAACCCTGGTGGTGGTGACACGTGCACGTTCGGTGGGCGATGCACTATTACGGCGTGCAACAATATGGGCGGTGTCTGCGCCAATGTCAGCGGAACTGAATGTACATGCAATCAACCCAGCTCTGACGAGCCCGAATGGGTATCCGTAGAATTTAGATATGGTAATGTTACTTTAACAAGCCCGGCATCCCCAACAACATTTTACCTTGATAAAAAACGTAAATGTTATTACGCGTATACCCAACCCGTGTCAAAGGATAATTGTGGTTTGAATTCGCCGTATCGTTTGCAGTACATTACAATTCCAACGGCCCAGGGCAAAACGTTTGCTGGTTTTTGGCGTGAAGGCCAGAGCCTGAAAATTATTGATACGGATGGCAAGGTGCGCGCAACCAATCAGGGAATAGGTCAACTTACCTTTAATTCTAGTGCAACTGCAACTGTTATGTATCTTACTGCACATTGGAACTAAGTCATGCCGGCTTTTACCGGTACGGCATCACAAACACCCTGTCTTGCAATAGCGAAAGCGGATAATCATTAACACTTCGTTGAAACCCGGGCGCGGAATTCTGCACATGGCCGGAAAGACACAACGCGCCGTGCCGTCACAATTGCCATTTCGCCGGTCTTGGGGTTGCGACCCACACGCGCCGATTTATCCAAAATCTTGAACGTGCCGAACCCGGCGACCTTTACCTCTTCGCCATTTATCAACGCTTCACATATTTCATCAAATATCACATCAACCAGTTTCCCCGACTGTGTCGCCGTAAAACCAAAATCATCACGCAATATCGTTGCCAAATCATTTCTTGTTATTGTTGCCATTTTTTACACCCTTATTAATGTTGCACCCCACGTCAGCCCGGCGCCAAACGCGGGATAAAGCACCAGTTGCCCGTGCCGTATTATGTTATTATCGAACGCATACGCCAACGCCAGTGCGCCGGATGCGCCACTGGTATTCGCATGTTTGTCCACCGTTATTAAAATCTTTTTTATTGGAAATCCAAGGCGCGCCGCACACGATTCGATAATCCTTATGTTTGCCTGGTGCGGGACAATCCAATCGATGTCATCTTGGGTAATACCGGCGTGTTCCATGATATATCGCGCCGCGTCCGGCATCAATGATACCGCCATTTTGTATGTTTCCGGCCCGTTCATAACGATTTTATGGTCATTCGACCCGTGCAGCATATCAAATTTTTTTCCATCCGACATAACCACCGTATCGATTATCCCGGAATAACTTGATGTTGACCGTTCAAATATCAACGCCGCCGCACCGTCACCAAACAGAACCGCCGTCGATCGGTCACCCATATCAATAAATCGCGACATCTTTTCCGCGCCGATAATCATAATGCGTTCGTGCATGCCCGCGGTAAAGAATCCGCGCGCACAGTGCAGGGCGTATATATACCCCGTACACGCACCGCGAACATCAAACGCCGGCATATTGTTTGTCGCGCCAAGTCGGCCTGCAACCTGGACCGCAACCGACGGAAAATCGATTTCCGGTGTGGTTGTTGCAACAATTATCATATCGATATCGTCAATCGAAAGATTTGCCTTTTTTAATGCCGCGCGCGCCGCATTTGTCGCCATATCTACAACGGTTTCGTTTTCGCCCGCAAAGTGTCGCGCACGAATTCCGGTGCGTTCAACAATCCACGCATCCGTCGTGTCCATCACGCGTTCCATGTCCGCGTTCGTCACAACGCGCGACGGCAAATAAGAACCATATCCGATAAGTTTATTCCCCATTTCAAATCTTCCCAAATCAGTGTCCAAACATTATACAGATTTTAATATAACTTGCAATATCAAAATCAAAGATTAAAATATAATCTCGTGTCCCCATAGTTCAATCGGATAGAACAAGTTCCTCCTAAGAATTAGATGTCGGTTCGATTCCGGCTGGGGATACCAAAGAAATGGATTTTATTATGAAAAATCGTGCCGTTAAAATTGGAATTATCGCCGGAATTTTGCCGCACTTGTTTTGTTGCGTGTTGCCGGTGGTGTTGGGCCTGGTTGGGTTGGTCGCGCCGGGTGCGTTGGAAAATGACTTTATTCCCGAAAGTGCGGAAATATGGTTGTTTGTGTTTTCGGGACTTATGTTGTGCCTATCGTGGATTATGTATTTTGGCAATCGCGATTGTAATTGCGACCACTGTGACGCGACGCATCATCATCGCGTGCAAATGATAATTTTAATCTGTATCACAATCTTGACCGTCGCCGGCATCGCCGTGCATTTGTTTTTGCATCATTAAAAATTTTTACCACAAACGTGTACGCTTTTCGGGTGCAAGATACATTTTATCGCCGGGTTTTACACCAAACACATCGTACCACGCATCAATATGCGGCAAAATCCCATTTACGCGCCAACGATTCAGTGAGTGTTCATTCGTTTTCGTTTGAACCAAAACCTGTTCGTCGCGAATGTTTCCCGCCCACGCGCCCGCATATGCGATAAAGAACCGCATATCCGGCGAAAGGTTTTGAACCGTTTCTGACGTTTTACCAAAGTTTTTATATGCCGTATACGCAATCGTCACGCCGCCATAGTCCGCCAAGTTTTCACCCAATGTAAATTCGCCGTTTGCATGCGTGTCGGGCGCAACCAATATGCCGTCAAAATAATTTCGCATAACATTTGCGCGCACGGTGAATGCATCTGAATCCGCATCCGTCCACCAATCACGCATATTCCCGTGTTCGTCAAAGTGCCGCCCCGAATCGTCAAACCCATGTGTCATTTCATGCCCAATTATTGCGCCAATCGCACCATAGTTAAACGCATCATCCGCGTTCATATCAAAGAACGGCGGTTGCAAAATTCCGGCCGGAAAACAAATTTCGTTCGTGGTCGGGTCATAATATGCATTGATTTCGTGCGCATTCATATACCAAAGCGTTGGGTCTTTTTCTTTGCCGATTTTTTCCAACCAAAATTCATCTTCGAATTTTGCAACGCGCATCATATTTTCAAACAAACTTTCGCCCTTTTCCAAACTCAGTTTCGAATAATCGCGCCATTTGTCCGGATACCCAATCTTTGCACGAAAGGCATTTAGTTTTCGCAACGCATTTGCACGCGTTTCATCCGACATCCAATCAACCTTTTGAATACGTGCGGCATACGCCCGACGCAGGTTTTCCACCAATTCTTGCATACGTTTTTTCGCGGCGGCCGGAAAATATTTTGACACATAAAGTCGCCCGATTTCTTCACCGATTGCGCCATCAATCATACCAACCGCGCGTTTCCACCGTGGTTTTTGTTCACGCTGGCCCGACATTTCACGATTGAAAAAGTCAAATGATATTTCATACGTGTCATCATCCAACAACGAATCGGCCGCCAAAATAATTTGATATTTCAAATATGCCTTTATTAAATTAAGGTCGGTATCATTTATAATTTTTATTGATTCTTTTATCGCCTCTGGCTGACCAACATCGATAAATTCTGCGGCGTTCGCACCACGCGCATCGAAATATGTTTTCCAATCGAATCCGTCATATTCACGCATAAAATCATCGCGCGATATTTTATGATAGTTCGCATGCGGGTCGCGCAATTTTTCTTTTGGATAAAAAGACCGTGCCATGCGTTCTTCGAATTCATAGATTTTTTTTGCGTCCGCATCCACACCAAAATTTTTTAATTGTTTTGCAATAAATTCGATATATTTTTTGCGAATGTCTTTTGTGCGTGCATCATCATCAAAATAATAATCGCGCGGTAATCCGATTCCCGATTGGTTCAGGCCATATATAAAATGTTCGCTGTCACCGGCATCAATTCCAACCGTGTCACCCCAAAAGCCGGAAAAATACGCATGACTTTCACCAAGATATTTTGGTAAATCAGACCGTGATTTTATAGCATCGATTTTTTCAAAATATGGTCTTACCGGATTCGTTTTGTCGGCGTTTAATTTTTCCGCGTTCATCGCAACACTGTAAAGCAATCCGATTTTTCCATCATCATTTTCGGCAATTTCGCGCACGCGGTTAAGGTTTGTGTCAATCAAAACCTCAAACACACCATATCTGGTGTAATCGTCAGGAATCGGATTTGCGCGCCGCCAACGCAATGTCGCATAGTCAAAAAAATCATCCGTCGGATTTATTGAAAAATCTATGTTATTCATATCTATACCAATGCCCATTTTTTTACCCCCTTTGATTTGTATTGCAAACATTACCGCAAAAGCCACGGCGATAATTCCAAAAATGTTTAATAAAGTATGTCGCATTTTTATTTCACCAACCTTTCGATTAAATTATCAAGAATCAAAATTCCCGCATCGGTTGCGCGAATTCGATTGTCGGGTCTAAACTCTATCACATCGGGATTTGATTTTGCAAATTCTATATCAATTATTTTTTTTATCGCGTCATCAACCATAACGCCGCGCCGTGTCCGCATGCCGGTAATAACGCGTTCCGTTGCGCGCGTGGAATCAGATAACGATTCGAATAATTTCCCGTCACCCATTTGTTCATACCATACATTATCCATCAAAATTCGTCCCGCCGCACCATCGCCGATTCCAATATAGGGTGCACCATCCCAAACATTTTGATTGTGGCGGCATTCCGCACCATTTGTCGCATAGTTCGAAACTTCATAACGATTTAGTTTTAATGTTTTTGAAATTGCCGTATACATTTCCGCCATTGTTTCATTAGACGGCATTTGCAAATTCATCTTTCCAAACGGCGTGTTCGGTTCAATCGTCAATTCATACATCGAACAATGCGAAAGTCCGATTCTGTTTATTGCATCACAGGTTTTTATTACGTCATCAACACTGTCCGATGGCAATCCATAAATAAAATCGGCCGAAACGTTTTTAATTTGCGACATTGCAATATCAATTAGTCGCCGTGCATCATCGGCATTGTGCGCACGCCCAAGAAATCGCAATTTTTCATCATCAAAAGATTGCACACCGATTGAAATCCGATTCGCGCCCGCATCACAAAATTCACGTAATCGCACCGTATCAAGTGTTTTTGGATTTGCCTCTATCGTGATTTCTGCATTGTCCAATAGATTAAAATTTTCACGTACCGAATTTATTATTTTTGCAAAAATTTTTGTTGGCAAAAGTGACGGTGTCCCACCACCAAAGAAAATTGTTGGCACCGAAATTCGTCCCAACATATTATGCCAATGTTTTATCTCTGTGATAATTTTTTTTGCATACGATCCCCAATCCGGGTTCGCACATGCACGCGAAAAAAAGGCACAATAATTGCACTTTGAAATACAAAACGGAACATGAATATAAATGTTGTGCGGCGCGTTCATAACCCCGATATTACAACGGGTATAAAAATCTGCAACAAAAAATGCAAATAGCATAAAATAGTTGTTTACAAAATAATGTCGATGTTATAATATCGCATTGAAAGGAAAGTAATGAAACGGGGAATAATATCGTTTTTGCCGGCAATGTTGATTCATTGTGCCGCGCTCGCGGCGAATGAGGGCGTGCCAGTTTACTACCAAGATGCCCCAACGGTAAACACAAACCAATCAAATTATGGGCCATATGCAAATAATGGTTATACGAAATATATCGGCAAAACCGGCGAAAAACAGGTTGTTGGCACACGAACATATTCATACACAACCGAAAAACGTAACCGTCCCGTTCCAACAATCGAAGAATATTCTGAAAATTTAACATATGCCACCGCGGGTACAATGACGGTAAACGGCCTTGGGTTGGCACCGGAAATGGAACCGTCGACATATCTTTATGCCGGGTATTCACGTCGTTTCGCAAATTTTGAATTCAAAACGGGTGTAAATTCGATACTTAAATGGGACGACATGATTTTTGATGAAATAAATGTCGGCGCGCGCCATGTATTTTCGTTTGGTAATTTTGATGTATTCGCTTTTGCTGATTATGCATACGGCAAAATGTCAAGTGGTGGACTTTCCATGGATTATGATTTGGAACCGTATGATTGGTCGGAACCTGAATACGGAATATTTACGATTTCAATGGGTGGGCAATCCGGTGATTCGCATCATCTGCGCCTTGGAATCGGTGCAAAACATATTTGGAACATTGGCGGGTGGAAATTATCGCCGGTAATTGGATACGAAATCTTCAAACATAATTTGGAAATGTCCGATCACCTGTATCCGAACCAGGGGATATATTTACCACTTATGACGAACCTGGGCGAATATGTCTATGGTGATGAAGATGGTAATTATTATTCTTTACCGATTGATGTTATCCCGCCCGAAACCTGGTACCAGGTTTGCATGGGGCCCGAAGATATCAAGGTTGTAAATCAAAATGGTTCATCAACGGGTTATGTCACGTACCTTGGCGATGTTTTGCAAACAATGGATTACAACGAACAAACAATGGGTAATTTGCCATGGGGGGTGTATGAAGGGGACTGTGTCATCATTGGTGGTGATGGGCCGATAAAGGTTGGCGGCCTTACGCATATTTATAACACAACGTGGAGTGGTTTCTACTTTGGGTTAGAGGTTGAAAAGCAAATGACCTTGGCGGACAAATTGCGTTTGTATTTTCAGGTCGGTATGCCAAAGTATTCATCCGAAGGTATTTGGCCCAACCGGACGGATTGGCAACAAAACCCAAGTTTCTTGGACGAAGGAACAAATGGTTCGTACACATACGCGGCCGAAATGGAATATGATGTCCGTGTTGCGTCGCGGTTGCAATTGGCGATAAAGGTTGACACGAACTTTTTCCATGTTGGAAAAATCCCTGGGAAACTTTACATTGCCGAATATACCGAATTTGTGGTTGATGAAAATGGCCAATATGTGCTTGATGAAAATGGGTTGCCATATCTGCAAACGGTTCCGGCGCACACCGAAAATGTTAGTGAATCTTTGAAATATGCTGACTGGCAATCGTTTGGTGTTCACCTTGGATTCAAATATACATTTTAGTGATGAAATTTGTGTTTAGTATAATTTTTACAGGATTCTTTTTTTGCACGGCATTCGCGGACAGTGGCGAATTTGATATGTCGCGTTGGACGAGGGTAATGGATGACGTTCGTGCACGCGCGACCGCACAAAATATATCAGAATCAACAATAAATGATACATTGCGTTCGCCCGCGTTTATTCCGTCAATTGTAAAAAGTGATAAAAATCAATCCGAATTCAAATTGACATTGGACGAATACCTTAAACGCACGGTCAATTCAACACGGATTTCGCGTGGTCACCAAATGAAGGCAAAATATCCAACATTGCTTTCGCGGGTTGAAAGTGACTATGGTTTGCCCCCGCACGTAATACTTGCGTTTTGGGGTATGGAATCAAACTATGGCGAAGTAAAGGCACGGCACCGTTTGGTTGATGCGTTCTTTACATTGATGTACGACGGCCGGCGTGAAAAGTTCTTTGGTGACCAATTGTTGGCGCTAATGAAAATTGCGGATAAGAATTCATTGGATATAAATAAAATCAGGGGCAGTTGGGCCGGCGCCATGGGGCATTTTCAATTTATTCCAACAACGCTTGCATCGTATGGTGTGGATGGAAACGGCGACGGTCGTGTTGATATTATCGATAGTGTTGGCGATGCGATGGCCAGTGCAGGAAATTACCTAAATAAATTGGGTTGGAATAAAAACGAAAAAATTGTGCGTCGCGTGATTTTGCCGGCGGATTTTGATACATCGCTGATGGACGGCAAAACGAAAAAAACATTGAACGAATGGGCGCGTATGGGGGTGTTGAATCCCGATGGAACCCCAATCCCGACTGGTGAAATGGTCGCGGGTTTGGTTGCGGACACATCAAATTTGCCGGAACCAACATTGGATGAAAACCCGGATTCCGACATTGCACCGCGTCCGGTAATAACCGCGTATTTGACCTATCCGAATTTTTATCGCATAAAAAAGTGGAATAATTCAAATTGGTACGCGATTGCGATTGCGGAAATTGCGGATAAATTAAAATAATTTCCCCAAAAAAATTAAAAAAATAAAAAGATTGCACCGGCGTCTTTTGTTTGGTATTCTTATGATAATTCTTAAACAAGGGATATATTGATGGCCATCAAAGTTCGTGATTTCGAAGTTCGTTTAACGCACACCAAAGAAGAACGTCGTATGGTGCGCGCATTGCGCTATGACGTTTTTGTCGAAGAAGAAGGCGCAACCCCAACGGCCGAACAAAAAGAATTACACGAAGAATTTGATGAATTTGATAAATATGCCGAATATATGGCGGTGTTTCATAACGGTAAAATTGTTGGCACATATCGTATCATTGATAAAAAGGCCGCGGACAAAATGGGCGGTTTTTATACCGAAACGGAATTCAATATTTCAAAAATAAAAAAGGCATCTGATAATATCGCGGAAATGTCGCGCGCATGCGTGGCGCGTGAATATCGCGAAAATGCATTGGTGATGCGTATGCTGTGGGCGGGGCTTAGTGAATATGTCTTGCGCCGGCGCATCGCGGTTTTGTTTGGTGTTGCGTCGTGGGTTGGACAAAAACCGGTTGAATCTGCCCAGGCGATATCGTATCTGTATTACAATTACCTTTCGCCACTGCGTCTGCGCGCGCGCGTGATTCCCGAACGGTTTGCGGACGGTGTTGACCAACGTATGTCGAAAATGAACATTTTGCCACGTGCCTTTGTGGATGAAGAAATCGCAAAAAAACAAATGACACCACTTATCAAGGGGTACCTGCGTATGGGTGCCACATTTGGTCAGGGTGTATTTATTGACAAACCGTTTAACACATACGATGTCTTTGTTATGTTGCAAACGAAAAATATGGATGCCGCGTATCAAAAGCATTTCTATGGTCGCGAAAATGCATTGGAACATTTGGATGTAAAACGTCACCCGATTCAAACGCTGGGCAAAATAATGCTTATGCCGATAACGGGGTCGCTAAATGTGCTGGGGGCGTTCTTTGAATTTTTATTGCGCGAAGATGCGGCGGACGCGGAATTTATCGAAGAATCACAAAATCCGGACGAAGAACAATAAAATGACAATGGTACGCAAACAAAATTTTTTTAATACGATAACCGGCGCATTGCGTTTTACGGCGTTCTGGATAATGGTCTTTTTGCAATTGCCAATACTTTTTCTGTTGCCGGCGCGGAAAAAGATAACCGTAAAGTATATGTCTATCTTTATGCGGATTTTCCTGTTTATCGCCGGTGTCAAAATCGTAAAGCATGGAACATTGTCAACGCGGCGGCCATTGTTGGTTGCGGGGAATCATATATCGGTGTTTGAAATTGCAACTTTCCCGGTTATGTTCGGCGGAACATTTATTTCAAAAAACGATGTTCGCAATTGGCCACTTGTTGGTTGGGTCGCGAATAAGTTTGGTGTTGTCTTTATTGACCGCCGCCCGTCACATGCGGCCGAAGTCCTGGCCCAGGTTCAAAAAGAAATCATGAACATCGATTGGCCACTTTACGTTTTTCCCGAAGGAACAACAACCAACGGCGCGTATGTCAAGGAATTCAAAAGCCCGCTATTCAATGTGGCCGAAGGTGCCGATGTCACCGTGCAACCGGTTGTGGTTCAATATTGTCACCATGACGGCACACCAATAAGTGACGTGGACTTAGCGGAACATTATGCATATTTTGATAATGCAAAACAAACCGCCGGCCCTAAATGTTCCCGCGAACGCAGTGCATTTGGCCAGGTTTTTCACATCATGGTTTTGGGCGGATTTCGCGTAAACGTCTATATGTTGCCGCCACCGCCATTGGCGGGACAAGACAGAAAACAAATTGCGGAAACAATGTTCAAAATAATTTCAAATAAATATATGGAACTTAAAAAGGAAATAAAAAATGAGAATTGAAAATTTATGTGTTAAAAGACAAATTGGCGATGTCGCCGGCGCAACGACACGCGGGCATAAAATGGCGATAAAGGGCGGATATATCTATCAAACTTTTCAGGGCGGCTACACTCTGACCCCGACCGGTTGGCGCGTTGTTCATAAAATCGAAAATATCATTCGCGATGAAATGGATAAAATCGATGGCCAGGAAATTTTAATGCCGGTCGTATGCACCGCGGATTTGTGGCGTGAAACCGGCCGTTATGATGCGATGGCGGTGCTTGCAAAGTTCAAGGGTTCGTCCGGTGCGGACTATGTAATATGCCCAACGCATGAAGAGGTTGTGACGGACTATGCGCGTTCGGTAATCGGTTCATATCGTCAGTTGCCGTTCATGTTGTATCAAATTCAAACAAAGTTTCGTGATGAATTGCGCGTGCGTGCGGGTTTAATTCGCACCCGTGAATTTATTATGAAGGACGGTTATTCTTTCCATGAAACCCAAGAAGACCTGGAACGGTATTATAAACTTTGTTTTGATGCGTATTATCGCATATTCCGTCGTTGTGGATTAAAGAATATCATCGATGTTATGTCGTCCACGGGTGATATGGGCGGCGCGGTCGCACATGAATTCCAACTGGTCAACGAAATGGGCGAAGACACACTTTATATTTGTGATTGCGGTTTTCGTGCGAACAAGGAATTAGAAGACCAACAGGGCGGGGGCGAAAACGCCGTTTGCCCAAAGTGTGGTAAACCAATGCAAAAGGTTCGTGGTATCGAAATTGGAAACATTTTCCAACTTGGCAAGAAATATTCTGATTCAATGCACATGACCTATACCGCGGCGGACGGCACGGAAAAGACGCCGATTATGGGTTGCTATGGCATCGGTGTTGGTCGTACGATGGCGGCAATTTTGGAAGAAAGCGCGGACGACAACGGCCCGATTTGGAATATGGAAACCGCACCTTTTGCGGTAGAGGTTATCGGCCTTGTTGACAAAGAAAACAAGACATTGCCAATGGCGGAAAAAATTTACAATGAATTGAAAAATGCAGGCGTTGATGTATTGCTTGATTCGCGCGATATCCGCGCCGGTGAAAAATTTGCGGATGCGGATTTAATCGCGGCGCCAATTCGCCTAATTGTATCGGAAAAGAATCTTTCGCGTAATGTGATTGAGGTTAAATACCGCGTTAACGATTTTGACACATCGTCGTTACAAAGCGAATTCAAAATCGAAACATGTGTCGCGGATACTTTGAATACAATACAAAAATTGCTACATAAATAAAAAACAAAACATTAAAGCAAAACGGGCGCGTTTGCGCCCGTCTAATCACTAACGCTTCCCACTATTTCCCGAACTTCCCACTTCTTGGAAAACCGACGGGGATTGTGCGGCCTTGGGTTGCGCGCCGGCCGACCCACGGTTTCCAATCGTCAAGTTTCGTTGTTCCGCGTCCCGTTGTCCAACCAAATCCATCCGCCGCATCAAAGAACATTACATCCAAAACATATGTCCGTTCGGCATTGTATTTCTGTAAAATTACACCCTTGCCACGAACCATTTCCGGAATTTCGGATGCCGCAAAAATCAAAATCTTGTCATTTGACCCGGACATCGCAACCGTGTCGCCCGTGACCCGAACACAGAACGTCGCGGGATTTGCGTCTTCAACATTCATAACCTGTTTCCCGGTGCGTGTTTGCGCCAAACAGTTTTCGCCGGCAATGATAAACCCGTTTCCATGCCGCGACACCAACAAATATTTCGCCGATGCATCCAAAACGAACGCGTTTACAATCGCTTCTTCTGCGCCAATATCAACCATCATGCGCACCGATTCCCCAAAGCCGCGCGCCGACGGCAAATCATTTGCGGCAATTGTGAACATGCGCCCCGACGCACCAAACAGATTTATTTTATCGGTTGACATCGCATGGAAAGCAAATTGCAATTCGTCGCCTTCTTTGAATTTCAAATCGAGTGCATTCAAATCCATATGCCCCCGCGCCGCACGAATCCACCCCATTGTTGAAAGAATAACGGTTAGTGGTTCTTTTTCGATAAAATCTTCGGCGTTCACGGTGATTTCTTCGGTTTGTGCCGCCCAAGTCGTGCGCCGCCGCCCAAGTGCGGTCTTTTTATCATATTGCTTTTTAATATCCGCAAACCACGCCTTTATTTGGTTGTTCTGAATTTCTTCACTTTCAAGTAATGCAACCAACTGTTCCCGTTCCGCACGCAGGTTTTTATCTTCGCGCCGAATTTCCATTTCTTCCAATTTACGCAACGCGCGCAGGCGGGTATTCAAAATTGCCTCTACCTGAACATCGGTCAATTTAAATTCCGCCATAAGTACCGTTTTTGGGTCGTCTTCGGTCCGGATAATTTCAATCACGCGGTCAAGATTCAGATATACAATCAGCAATCCGCCCAAAATTTCAAGCCGTTTATCGATGTTCGCAAGTCGCCACCGCGACCGCCGACAAAGAACATTTTTCTGGTGCGTGATAAATTCATTCAACACATCGCGAATCCCCATCACGCGCGGCGCGCCATTGGAATCGATAACATTAAAATTCATATTAAACCGATATTCCAAATCGGTCAGGGCGAACAAATGCGCCATCATTTTATCCGCGGGGACATTACGACTTTTTGGCGTGATGACAATGCGAACATCGGTCGTGGATTCATCGACGATGTCATCAACCAACGGCAATTTTTTTGCGTCAATCATTTCGCCGATTTGTTCGACCAATTTGGACTTTATAATTCCATACGGGATTTCGGTAATTACAACCTGATACCCGCCGCGGTCAAGTTCTTCGATTTCATATTTTGCGCGAATCCGGAATGTGCCTTTACCGGTTTCATAGTTTTTAACAATCGTATCAAAATCATCAATTAAAACACCGCCCGTCGGAAAATCTGGCCCAATCATTTTCTTGCATATCTGTGCGGTCGTGGATTCCGGTTTGTCGACCATAAGGGTCAATGCATCGCAAACCTCTGCCACGTTATGTGTCGGAATGTTTGTTGCCATACCAACCGCAATACCCATGCCCCCGTTCGCAAGCAAATTCGGAAACGCGCCCGGCATAACCACCGGTTCAACCGTCGTTCCATCAAAGTTCGGCATCATATCAACACTGTCTTCGTCAATGCCGTCCATAATCAGCATTGCCGCTTCGGTCATTTTGGATTCTGTATAACGGTATGCCGCCTGGGGGTCACCGTCGATATTTCCAAAATTCCCCTGGCCATCAATCAATGGATATCGCACGGAAAAATCCTGGGCAAGTCGCACCATCGCGTCATACACCGACGAATCGCCATGCGGGTGATAGTGCCCAAGCACATCGCCAACCACCGTCGCACATTTGCGAAACGCCGCCGCGGGCGATAACTTTTGCCGCAACATAGAATACAAAATACGGCGATGCACGGGTTTTAACCCATCGCGCACATCGGGCAGGGCGCGCGACACAATCGTACTAACCGCGTATTGAAAAAAAATAACAACCAAAAAACACGAATTATTGGGCGATTTTATTTTTGATTTCGCGTATACGTGCCAAAATTTCGCGCAAATCGGCATCCGTCACACTTGGGGTGGGTTTATTGCGCAACTCATCGGCCAGCACAATACAAACGGTGGCCAACAAAGAACTTTCCGGCAACGGCCCGATTTTATCCAAAATTTGCCGCGCCCGCGCATCCACCATTTGCCCCAGTTCCACCAGGCGTCCTTCTTGGCCATCTTCGCACCCCATAGGGTAATTTTTATTTACAATCGGGATTGAAACGACGCTCATTTCAGCCCCCCAAGAATTTCAATAGATTGGTCAATAAGTTCGGTCGCCCGCGCATTCTTCGCACGCAAATTTCGCACCTGTTGCGTTAAAATTGCAACCTCCAGGTCGGTTTGTTTACTTGCGTCAACCGCCGTCGCCCGCAGACGCGCGGTCGCGTCTTCAAGTTTTGATAGTTCCTGAAAAATTTGTTCCCTTATGTCCGACATATTGTCATTTTAAGACATTTTTTATATGCGTTCAACCCTAAAATGTGATATAATCGTCCTGACGATGATTTCAAAAATGCGATGGTGATGCAAATGAAGAAAAAGATTATTTATATTTCAGGCGCGGATTCTTTTAATCCCGGCGAAGTGCGAACCGCGTTTGAAGAGGTTCGGTCTACGCTGGGGCTGGATGCGGATACGGTTTTGTTTGGGGTTCCGGTGGACGATTTAATTGCGTTGGAAACCGCGCCGGTTGTCGCCGATTCGGTTGTCGCACCCACACCGGATGTGACTGAAGAACCGGTGGCAAAACCTAAAAAAACGGCGAAAGCAAAGAAGGAAAAGCCGGTCGAAAAAACAACTGAAAAACCGGTTGTTGAAAATCCTGTCGCCGAAAAGCCGGCCACCGCACCCGTTGTCCCGATTCTGTCGGTGTTGGGCGGTGGTGAAGAATCCACGCCGGTTGCGGAAACCACGGGCCAAGAAGTGGTTGCCGAAACCGTCACCGTTGAAACAGACGAAATGCCGGAATTTAACGATATTGGCGATATTGATGAAATGTTGCAAGACGATGTGCCGGACGCGCCACATGAAAAAACGCTGGAAGAATTGTTGGAAACAATGACACCACTGCGTGAAGATGTGCAGCCGGACGAAGAAGATGCTGGCGAAACCACGGAACCCGCCGCGGCGGATGAATCTTTGGATGATGCCGATGCAACACTTGCAAGTTTGGCGACCGAATTCGTCGATGTCCAAGATAAAATGCCAACATTTAGAAAAAGTCCTGAACGCGGGAAAATCAGCAAGTTAAAAAGTATATTGCCATTTAAAAAGAAAAAAAGTGATGATACCGGAATTATGGGCGATTTGTTCGGTTGGGCGGGTGTCGCCGCAAATGACGAAGATTTTTCCATACCGGGATTCTTTACGAATGTCGCATCGAAAAAATAAAAGACAATGAATGACATTGATACCATCAGAACAATGTTGGAAAACGTCGGTTTGCACGTGCGTGGTGTTGATGCCAACTTTTTTTATATCGAAGACCCGGCCTGTATATTGCGCGGGTTTGAAAATTTCCTTTATTATGCATGGATGGTTTTAGGGTTGTTTACTGCGGGCCTGGTTATCGGTTGGGGCATATCAATGATACGCGGTGCCAAAAATGATATCAAAGAAAATTTCAAAACATTGGTTTTAATTTTTGGAATCTTGACCGCGGTTTGGCCGATTTTAAATGTTATTTATGGTGGTGATATTTTGGCCATTGGGTGCAAGACAACGCGGATTTCGGTTGATGGTGTAAATGAAATTTTGGCGACAAAAATTGCCGCGCGTGGCACGAATTCAATGCTTTATGAAGATATTGATATATATGATTCCGGAAGTGGAATTTTACCAAACTATGAAATGCCGGAAATGGAAGATTTTCCGGATTTATCTGATTTAATGAATTGGGCACCGGACGGAAATATCACCGGTGGCGCAACAGGCCCGGCAAGTGTTCCGGTAAGCATTCCACCAATATCAACCGGTGGTCGAACGGCGATTACCGCAATCAATATAAACGTGGGTGAAATCACATATACCGCACCGGACGGTTCAAAATATACACACCTCGGGGGCAGTTTAACATGGCGTGCGAATAATCCGGGTGCACTTCGGTATTCTGATTTTACACGGCGTATGGGCGCCATAGGAAAAACGATAAACAATTTTGCGATTTTCCCAAACCCAGAGGTTGGTCGCCGGGCAAATGTTGCCTTATTAAAAACCGAAAAGTATCAAAACAAAACACTTGCCGAAGCAATTCATACCTATGCCCCATCATCGGACGGAAATAACCCGGCATCATATGCGGCGCGCCTTGCGCGGGCGATGGGTGTTCCGGTAAATATGTATTTGCGCGATATGTCCGATATCCAGTTGGAACGCATGGCCGAAGGCATTCGACGCATCGAAGGTTGGCGCGAAGGCAGCGTTCGAAACAATTAAAAAGGAAATAAAATGGAAAAAAATAATGGTTGGATAAAAATTATAATAATTCTGGCGCTGATTGGGGTTGGTGTTTTTGTTTTTTATAAATTTAATAAACCACATACCGAAACCAAATCAATAAATGTAATGGCCGAACCAATTGTTGAAACCACGGGTGGGGCGGAATTTACTGACGGTTTGGAAAATCCGGTGTCCGTGCATAACTTTGAACCCGATGAATTCGGCGAAGGTGTTGTCGAAGTCGCAATTTTTTCTTATGATATTGACGAAGATGGTCGCCCCGACCGAATTTCCCGTGCGCGTCGCGAAACCGGCACCGCACACTTTCAGTATATATATAAGGTTGAATTAAACAATGGCGAAAAAATGGTGAATATAACACCAAAAGATTTCTTTACCGTCGAAGGTGCGGAATGCGCACATCAAAAGATTCAGTTTTCGTTTAAACCTGATTTTTCAATAACAAAAATTTCGCGCACCATGGGTGAAGATTGGGATACACCAACACCATCAACAAAAACCGTATACACGCTGTGGAATAATAATTTGCATGTCGCCACGACATCGGAATATAAAACAGTGTGTGATGTTGCAGAATTATTTTAACCAGTATTGTTCTTTCATCGAATATACAATTCCGCCCGACACGACAAAGTGGTCATAAAGTTGTATGCGCACATTTAACAGGGCATTTTTTAATTGTTCTGTGATTTCGATATCTTCCTGTGAAAATCCCAAACCGGGAATAGGGTGGTTGTGAATAAGTGCAACAAATTTTGCACCCATATTTAGTGCGTTTTTAACAATTTCATTATTATATAAAACCGTGCAATCGATTGTGCCCGTACTGTGCAGTTCGTCTTTTAACAAATGTAAATTTTCATCCATATATAAAACATGCATTTCTTCGGTCGTGCGCCCACCAAGCATGATTCGTATATAATTATCAAACTGTTCCCGATTGTGCAGAACCGGTTTTTCTTCCGCCTCGGACCGGTATCCATCAATAATGATTTTTTGCATTGCCTTGATAAAAATCGCGGTGTTATGCCCAAGTCCCGGAATCCGTTCTAAATCATCAATCGATGCACACAGAATCGGAAATGTCCCACCAAATTTTTTATACAGCATTCGCGCAATAGGGCGAACATCTTTGCGCGGAATTGCATATCCCAAAATCAATTCCATAATTTCATAATTCGCAAGTTCACCATCCAAGAATTTTTGGCGCAACCTGTCGCGATGTCCGGCACGCAAAGATAATTCCAATGATTTGTCTTTCATGCGTTTATCATTTTTTCCGTAAAGATTGTGACGCCGTCTTCGGTAATCCCCAATGTGTGTTCCCACTGTGCCGAAAGCCCGCCGTCCACCGTGCGTGCCGTCCAACCGTCCGCATCAATTTTACATTCGGGCCTTCCCGTATTTATCATCGGTTCAATTGTGAAAACCAATCCCGGCACCATTTTTACACGATCCCACATTTTATCATAGAAATGAAAAATTTGCGGATCGTCATGCATAACCTTGCCAATACCATGCCCAACAAAATCGCGCGATATTGAAAATCCGTGCGGTTTAACAACGGCCTCTATCGTTTTGCCGATTTCGGAAAGTGGCACACCCGGCGCGCATACCGCAATCGCGGCGTTCAATGCGTCTTGGCATGTTTGCACCAATTCGCGCGCCTTGTCGGATACCTTGCCAATCATAAACATGCGTGACGCGTCGCCGTGAAACCCCTTGTATTCCGCGGTCAAATCAACATTTACAATATCGCCATCCTTTAAGATGACATCGTCACTTGGGATACCATGCACAATAACATCATTCACCGAAGTGCAAATGCTTTTAGGGTACCCCTGGTATCCCAAATCGGACGACCGCGCACCGTTTTCACGCAAAAATCCCGCAACCAAACGGTCAATTTCGCCGGTTGAAATTCCGGCTTTGACGTGCGGTGTAATATAATCGAAACAGCGCGCAACCAAGTCGCCGACAACGCGCAATCTTTTAAAATCTTTTGGTGCATACACAGATGATAACATAATCAGTTCCTTCGTTTAACAGACATTTTATAGGTTTTTAATACCAATTTTAACGCAAAATCGCGCAACAAAATTTCCGCCGGCATCCCGGTTGTCCGCATTTGCATTTCAAGTTCATTTAGCCGCGTCAAAACCGCGGTTATATCATCACCCCGCCATATTTTTGTGGCAAGGTTAAATTTGTCCGCAACCTTCCAAAAAAGTCGTGGCAATTGCCCATCAATCACCGCGGTTAGTAACGATTTGAAATGCCGGTCCAACATACGCACCAACATATTCGGTTCCGCATTGTCATACAACAACCGGTCAAGTGCAAGCATGGTTTGCTGAATATGTCCCGCCGTTAGTGAATATAAAAAATCATCGGTGTTTGCGGCGCCTGTGTCGGGCAGGCATTTTTCCACATCATCCAATTCGATTGTTTTTTTATCATCAACATAAATTGCAATTTTATTCAAAAATCCCCGCGTGATTCCACGGTCGCCCCCAAGGTGGCTTGTCATATAAACCATTGCATCGGGCGAAATTTGTTTAATCCCGGCATTGGTAAAAAGTTCATTTCGAATAAGGTTTTCAAGTGTTTTTGCATCGTCACTATAACACGCGATTGCGGCGATTTTGTCGCCACCTTCGAATAAGGTGCGAAGTGATCCCCCCGAACGCAAATCGCCCGCCGTCACGATAACCATTGCGTCCAAAGATGGGTGTTCAACCAAATCGCGAATTGTTTTTGCATCGGAATCGCCGGCGTTTGAAATAATAACCATCTTGCGCCCACCAAACATGGACGGTGTGCATGCTTCGGCAAATAATGAATCTTGCTTGTCCCGCAATTCATCGGAATCCAGTGCGAATATATTATCTTTTTCAATCGATAAAATATCCACCGATTTATCGCAAAGTTCATCAACCAACCCCGCATCGGGTCCATAAATCAATACACCGCGAACGGCGGTAATCCCTTTGGCAAAATCAGATTCCTTCCACTTCATTTTTTCGCCATTTCGCGTTCGTGTTTTGAAACATCGGCAATTGCGCGTGTGCCAATTTTGTCGGCCAAAACCGTGATAGTATTTGTGACCGCGTTATTATACGATGCGTTCGCCGCAACCAAATACCGCACAAATGTGTATGATTCAGATGCAGATTCCGTTCCAGTGGAAATTGTTTTGTCACCCGCGCTTAAAACATAATTCGCGGTTAGTTTTATTTCTTGCCACGTTGCGGCGCCGGTCGGTTCCAACGCCTTGTATTTTGTTTGCGGTTCATTTAGTGTCACGGCAAGTTTATACGGCGCGGTGCTTTCTTTTTGACCGCCGAACTTTGTATTCAGTGCGTTGCGCAGTTCGATTCCGTTTATACCACTTATGACCGGAACATAAATATCCGTATTTGATTCAGAAAACATCGGTGTAAAACCGCAACCGCAAAGGAATAAAAACCAAATACACTTTTTCATATTTTCACCAATAAAAATTATTTTTTGTTGAAATTCATTCATATAATACCTAGACTTTTACTAAATCGCAAGGGGGAAAGATGAATATTTTTCTTATAATGCTTATGTCTTTATTTATGGCGGGATACTATATGTTCTTTGCGCCAAACACACGTGTTGTTGAACAAGAAACCGATTATGCAATCGCCGTGTCTGATTTGCGTTCTATTGCCGAATGTGCGTTGGCGGTGCACAATGCAACGATTACCGGGAATACATTTAACGATATATGTGTTGAACAGAATCAAATTAAAACAGAACACGTATGCTTTGATTCGCGCTTTTCAATTATGGATTGTTATTCTGATGGCATAAAACGCCCAAGCCACAGTTTTATTATAACAACGACCGGTGCACTGGACACGTCGGAATACAATGAAATGATGGATATTTTGGAAAAGAATTTTACAACAAACGGAACTTTTGGAATATACCAAAACGATTTGATTATGGTTGCCGGAACCAGTACGAAACAAACATTACCCAAGGCGATGGTTGATAAACTTGGGCTTGAAAATGGGCAACTTATGTACATGACAAATTATGATATTCCGGACCCGGAACGCGTATTCACGGACCCCGGGGTGGAAGATGTGAACTGTCCTGCGGGCACGCAAAAGGTTTTTCGTTTTGGCCGTTGGCAATGTGCCAATTATAATGTAAAGACAAGTTGTGGCGGTGACCAGGTTTGGAATGCATCGGCAATGGAATGTGTCCCCGATGAATCGCGCAAACCACTATGTGTTGGCGTTGAAACCGCGGTTATGATTGATGGCGTGTGGGAATGCGTTGCGCCATTTGGTGAATATAAATGCCCCGGTGGCCAAATTGCGCGCCTTAATTACGAAACATTGGAATGGGAATGTTTGCAAGACCCGAACAAAATACAAAAGACCACAAAATGCACAATGCCAAAGCCGCAAATTGTGCGTGGCCGTGGTGGTGCGACATTGCGTGTTATTGCAAATGATTGCACGGATTGTGAAAAGGCGGTTATTGATGAAGAAAACTGTACAATTACATGTGTTCCTGATTCGACAAAACTTTCGTCGTCGGCGTGTTATCCGGGCCGCGTGAACGATTGCCGCGGTTCGTCACGCGCGTTTTATTTCGGTTTCCCGGACCAAGAATATGTGGAAAAATCTGGTGTTGTGTCACCTGATGATGTGCCATTTGATTCCGAACTTTCCAAGAACAGACGTTTTAATTGTCTTGATTGCGGTGCGCGTGGTGTTGATTTGTCGCATTCCAACCCCCCATATACCGCCGTTTGCAAAGAATAGTGTAAGTGTAAGTGTAAGTGGCGGGCGCATCCAATCGCGACGGAGCAGTAGCGAAGACGGACGCGCCCGTGTTTTGTGCAAAAATTCCAGAGTGCGAAGTTCTCCTCCTGCGGAGGAGTACGGCGTGGAACGCCGGGAGGTGGTATTCCCTCTCTGTTATGTCGAAGACACGACAGATGCGGACCCGCTGGGGTGTGCTGTCACTAACCACTACCCACTTACACTAACACTAAAAATCGCTATTTGGCGATTTTTTAATTTTTTTACCCTTGACCCGATTCGGTGATTTTTGATATAATAAATTTGAATCAGATGGGAATCTGGTTCGGGGCTTTCGAAGGCCCAAAACAACCGGCACACTATGTCGTAATCCAGATGATTGTTAGAAAAGTTTCCGATATTCTGTGCCGAATCTTGATACCCCAATTGTTGGGGTGCCGTTGGTTATAATGCCCTGGCAAAAGGCCACGGAGTCATCGTTGTTTTGATTTTCGAACACCCCGACACGTCCCGTTTGGCGACGTTTTTTAAGTCCCCTTCGCTGGCGAAGGGGAGGGCCACTGGAAGTGGCGGGGTAGTGGTGGCGCGTTGCGCCAGAAAAATACCCTTACC
>OMPY01000040.1:6433-6860 GCA_900313105.1 uncultured Pseudomonadota bacterium | reverse complement strand
ACCGGTATCGATAATGATTTACCAACGGTTGGTGCGGTGAATACTGGACTTGCCACCAAGCAAGATGAATTATCCGGGACATCGGGTAATGTTGTGACATATACATCAAACGCGGGAACACTGGGTGAACATGCGGTGTATAAAACAACGACCACATACGACACCACAAACGCAGGCGCATTGGTAGAGGCAAATCATGCAAACAGTGCGATAGCAAAAGGATTAAATGAACATTTAACATGTGCGGGCACTGATTCCGTAAGTGGTAATTGTTGGCTGTGGCAAATAAATGACCAGGCGGCGGGCACGGTATATACCGAACATCAATAAAAAAGAGCGAGAGAGATTCCAAATGAAAAAATTACTATCGTTATTGCTGATAATCTGTTCGATTGGTGTTGCGTATGCGGATGACAAAAGCACGGTG
>OMPY01000040.1:0-6417 GCA_900313105.1 uncultured Pseudomonadota bacterium | reverse complement strand
AATAAAAAAAGAGCGAGAGAGATTCCAAATGAAAAAATTACTATCGTTATTGCTGATAATCTGTTCGATTGGTGTTGCGTATGCGGATGACAAAAGCACTGTGACATCGTTAAAGTATGTGACGGATGAACTGAACACGCGCCAGGATAAGTTCGGTGCGAACGATGGCAAGGCGATGACATTTACGAATGCGGCTGGTGGAAATTTACCACGCGATGTAAAAGAAAGTTTGGGAACAAGTACAACTGATAATGGATTGCCGACGGTAAGTGCGGTGAACACGGGATTAGAAAACAAACAAGATGAAATCAGTGCGGCAAATACGAATACTGTTGTGACGTATACCGGCACACCGGGAACACTTGGTCAAAAGGGAATATATCAAGACACGGGCACATATGCGACACAGAGTGATAACCTGATACAGGCATCGACATTTAATGCGGCGTTACGTAATGGATTGGAAAATGAATTTGTGTGTGCAGACCGCGACCCAGTATCCAACCAATGTTGGTTATGGACGATACATAACGAAGAAAATTTCGGAAAGAATTTATTAAATCCTGCAAATATAGAAGAGAATATAGCAACATATTATACAGATTTCCCAACTAATGGGCGTGTCGGTTATCATTTGTCATTAAAAGCAGGAACCTATACATATTCAGTAGGTAGCGAAGAATCTGCTACTTATTTAAGATACAAATACAGTGGCCAAGCGTGGTCTGATTATGTTACAATTAGAGATAACGGGCGAACGCAGACATATCAAAACGATGTTGAAATCGCTATTTATTCTGGCAGTAGTGGCAATAATGTTGAAAATATGCTTGGTAGGAATATTCAGGTTGAAAAAGGCAATACAGCAACACCATACGAACCGTATAACTCTAACTCGATCCAGGTACCAGGGAAAAATTTGTTTGACGTAAATACAATGCTGGTTGAAAATAAAGCAGTCCGTGCGGGCACCGTGTCCGCCGATAAACCACTTGGCAGTGAAATGGATAATAATAATTGGAATTGCACAGATTACATATCGGTATTGCCTGATACAACTTATACCTATACTATACCCAGGTCTACAAATGCTGCCGCGGCAGGTACGGTGTTTTATAGCGATAAATCTGTTGATGGCGCAATAAGCGGAATAACACAAGGTTCGTCTTTAACAAGAACTTTTACTACGCCACCAAACTGCCGATACGTGCGTTTTTCCTGGCAACGCGGTAATGGTAATGATGTTCAACTTGAACTTGGGTCAACCGCAACACCATACGAACCATATACAGAAGAAACGGTAAATCTTTATATCCCACAAAATCAGTAAATGGTGCGCTTGATAAAAATCACTGGACATTAGAATTTAATTTCTATACAATGAACGCGCAAAACAAAAAGGAAGGAAAATGCAAAAAAAATCATCTGTTAAAAAGGTTACAAAACGTACCACAAAACGCCCGGTTATGGCCGAAGTCCCGGCACCGGAAATGCATGAATGCCAATGCGGCGCATCTTGTTGATGCGGTTGTCATTGTGGTAAATTCAAAAAGTTTATCGTACTTTTGATTGTGTTCGCCCTGGGGTTTGCGGTCGCGAAAATTACATGTTGCCGCGGTCACCGTATGCCAAAAATGCAACCAAAGTTTGAAAATGGTTGTTTGGTTATGGATTCTGTTAAATGTCCGAAAATGCAGTCCGAGTTGGTTTTTGCTGACACCGATATGAACGGTTGTATTACACACGCGGAATTTGATTCAATGAAAAAATCTATGCACAAAAAAATGCGTGAACATCGCATGAACCGCGAAGAACGCGATGATGATTAATCTGAATTTATTTGAAAATTGCACCGCCCAAATGGGCGGTGTTTTCATTATCGTTCTTGATTTTCGAACATACGTTTTGCGTTATAAAAATCAATCGCATTAACATTGTTCAAAGTTTTTTCATTCGGAACAGTGGTCTGTTTTGCATTCGTTGTTTTTAAAGATTGACGTATTTTTTGCAACCCGTTGTACAAAAGCCCCGCAACCACAACGGCGGCGATCACAATAATTGGTCCCCGAAGTGGAACGGTACGATTACGCAAAACCGCTTGTTCATCAATTCCGTCACTATAATAACGTGCCTTTACTGGATCTATTATATCATTCATCTTTATCTCCTTTTTTCCTGGGAAAACATCATGCTTTCCCCTTATTATATTCATATGTATAATACAAAAAAATATAATGTCAAGATGTTTTTTAAAATCCTAAATTCTCCACTTTCTTATCGTGTATGATAAGAAATAACCTAAGAATACTGCTTCCGGTCCCAATAATTTGGAACTTTGCGGTCTTGTTCAACGTTTTTGGTCATTGCATGAACCTTGCGTGTCCCATTTTTTAGGTTTTTTTGATTTTTTTTGGTGTTTTGTGGTGCAGTTTTTTTTGCACCATTACTTTTATTAGTTGCCGATTTTATCGAATTTTGTTCGGCTTTGCATTTGGCCAGTTTAGATTCATATATTTTTTGATTATCGGTTTCACCAAATTCCTTAGAATACTTTATCGCGGCATTAAAATTTTTTATGGCTGAATCATAATTTTTTAACGCCCAATATGCCAACCCCGCATTGTATGTTGCATACATATACTTTTCACGATCGCCAGTTTTTAGAGTTTTCTTACATAGTTCTATACATTGCGTATATTGCCCTAAATGGTAATAAGTAATGGCCATATCGTTATACAAATCGGCACTATTACCGTCTTTTGCGACAATTTGTTGAAACAAAGCCAACGCACCAGAATAATCCTTGGCATTATATTTTGCTAAGGCACTTTCATACATTTCGCCACGTTCATCCATTTTAACTGTTTGTATGGTCTGTTCCGTCATAAATGTCAATATCGCGCTTTGATGTTGTGTATCTTTTTGTATGTAATATCGTATCGGATGACCATTTTTTACCACACGAGTATATATTGCGCTGGCCGCTAAATTTAATTTAGTATCAGTGATACCATTTTGAAGAGCTTCATAATGTTGGTCCAATCCACTGACAGATGTTCCAAGATGTCCATCTACTTCAAGACTAAAAACATTTGTACAATAACCATCATGATTCAGATACAACAACACTTCGTGGACGCGTCTTGGTTTTATTCCATTTAATTTAGCCGCAGTTTTAATAATATACTGTGCACATTTTTTCGGGTTATCATAGTTGCTTTTTACATAATCGCAAATACTTTTGCCAATAACTTCGTCGTTATAATAGATGCTTGCAATAGCCGCAAATTCATTTATCGTAAGTTTTGCCCCTTTTATATGTTCAAACAACTCTTTCAAATGACGCCCGGTGTCCATATTTTTGAACCACCCAGATGTCCCATCGTATAATTGATAAGGTTTCAAATTTGGTGGATTTTTCCCTTCATGTGAATTTTGGTAACTAATCACATAACTTTTTGTCTTTTTCCAGGTTTTTGATGAAAAATCTAACTTACCATTTTTTACCCCGACATAATAAAGCCCCACACCCACAGAATTTGCCGTTGCATTTTTTCTTTGGCGGTCATTATGGAAATCCAGACGCCAATTTTCTGTTGGAATCATGATTGCAAAAATAAAAGGTTCCGCCACATTATAAAGCGCATCAAAATCAGCCCGTGTTTCAATTTTATATTTTTGGTTAAAACTTGGTTTCTGATTTTTACTTTTTGCGGGCACTTCAGTTTTTTGAACCTTTTTGCCCTGATTTTTATTTTGACCATTTGAACAAGATGGCGTGCCGAACAACATCCCAAAAATTGCGCTACCAAATATAAATTTTTTTGTCTTTGGTGAAACCATTATAATATCCTTTTGTTTACACCAAATTGTATCAAAAATAATACTATCAAACAAGTGGTAAGTTTACCGTTTTGAATTGTCGCGGCGGACAAACTGTTCCCACGGAAATTCATATTTAGCATTTGGGACAATTTTCGCAAATTCGTGCAGTGCGATATTTATTATCATTTGTCGCGCATAGGTTGGTAAGCCATTCGTGATTGATTTCATAACCAATTCAACCCCATCATGCAGATTGGCCTTGTAATCCGGAATTTTTGGTTCAACCGATGTGGGCGTAAATGACCATCCCGTCCAATTTATACACAATTCATAAAAAGCCGATATAAATTCAACATCTGTATACATTTGCGCAATGTTCCGAATAATGCCCGCGTTTTCGCCAAAGAAACGAAAAATATCGCATGCATATTGTATATTTTGCATACGGATTTTTGGCTTTATTTTTTCACCGTCTGTGCGCGAAACAACATTATTTCCACCATAATCCTGATATCCTGTTGTCAATCGCAGTAAACGTTTTATATTAATTCCGTCACTTGTAACACAACGTGTTAGCACCGCCGATATTTTTTCGTTTGATTCATATATTTCTTTTCGCCAAGCGATGAATTCAATACCGGCGCGATAAAATTTACCGTTACCCGCAGCGCACATATCGACCAGGTCTTTAATTTTATCCTTTATCATTCCGATGTGTTGGTATATTTCGTTCATTCCGCGCGCACCGATTGTTTCGTGGGCATATTTTTCCATTTCGTCATCGAATTGTATAATATCTTTGATAATTTGATCTTTCGTAAAACCAAACCGTGTTGCCAACGGCCCAAGTTCGCGAAAAAAACGATAAACATTTAATATATTTGCGCTTGTATTTGAATTGCCAAAAATCGTTTTGATTTGTTCGGCGCGCATGCCGTTCCGCCAAAGGGACAGTGCATAGTTCACAACATTTTCCGGAACCATTAAACGCCACGCAATCGCACTGGTCAAATCTTCTGGCATCCCGGCATCGATTAAAATCTTGCGTGCGACCCGGCCATCAATCATTTGCATAAGTGGCACCTATTTGAAACTAACGCGCGGATTTGCACGTTCGGATTCGTCAATTTCAAACAACTTTTCGTGTGAAAAACCAAACATACGCGCAACGATATTACTTGGAAATTGATCGATTTGCGTATTAAGTCCCATAACCACGGTATTATAAAATTGACGCGCAGATTGAATTTTCGTTTCCGTGTCGGTCAATTCGCGTTGCAATTCAAGAAAATTTTCGTTCGCTTTTAAGGCGGGATACGCCTCGCCCAAGGCGAACAATTTATTTAACGCACTGGCCAGTCCGGTTTCCGCGCTTGATTTTCCATCAACCCCGTGCGCGGACATCGCGGCATTACGCGCAGTAATAACCGCGGCAAGCGTATCTTTTTCATGCGCCGCCGCCCCGCGCACGGTTTCAACCAAATTCGGAATTAAATCATACCGTCGTTTAAGTTGCGTATCAATCGTTGCCCACGCTTCGCGCACCTGGTTCCGTCGCGCAGCCAGACCATTATAAACCGCAATAAAATACAAAACCAAAACCGCAACAATACCAATCGCCGTCCACATATAAAACTCCTTTTGTTCATATCTGATATTTTACACAAATAGTGCCTTAAAATCAATTACTGATTCTGGGCGGCTTGATTTTGTGGAATATAGACATTACCATATGGAACATACGGTGTTGCGGTTGAACCTTCTTCCATTTGGTAATTCGTTAGCGTTACATTATTTTTTCCACCTGCAAAGTATACCACAAATGTTGCATCATTACTTGCGGTAAAAGTGCATGTTTTTGTTGTTGGATAATATGGTGGCTGTGCGCCATTATTATTCCACATATAAGGACAAGGACCACTAACACCACTTGTTCTAGTCCCATCTGGATTGACCATTATTAAATAATAGTAGTAGATTCCTGTTGGGACCACTGTTGCCGACAATGTATATGTTTTACCATTTTCTGTTGGCAATATTTTTGCATTTTGCACTGTGTTACCATTTACAGTAACCGTGCCATATGTCGAATTATCCATAAATGATGGATCAAGCAAATTTTTTGTTCGGTTTTCCGTTTCATTATCAATACTCCACAACCAACAATTGCCGTTTGCCGTTCCGTCATCGGTGCCGGCACACACAAATTCATTTTCCAATCCGTTACGCAACGCCGCGTTAAATGTTGACGCCTGTATCAGGTTATCACTTTGTTCGGCGTATGTGCCGGTGTCTTGATATATCCCCTTTTGACCAAGTGTTCCTGGTGTGCCGGTATACGTCACAACAGTATTCGTATTTGCCGCACCGATTTCATCTTGCTTGTTTTCTAATCCCGTGTTCACCGCACTTACCGTCGGCAATCCATTATCACTGGTACTTGTTCCCAAACTTTCTTTTACATCGCGCGGTAAATTTCCACCCGCCGTATTCGTAAATGTCATCGCCTTGCCATCGTTCGCACCGAATTTATCCTGGCGCGTGTTCAGTTCATCCGTCACATACTTTAACGATGTCACCGTGCTTTTGTCA
>OMPY01000036.1 GCA_900313105.1 uncultured Pseudomonadota bacterium | reverse complement strand
GATTGTTCGTGCTGAACTTTGGTTGCCAGATAGTGACGATTCTGATGAAGGGCTTTTGATTAATGACCCAGTTACAGATACCCAAGTTACAGAGTCCCCGATGAAAACCGTTGCGTCAAAGGCATATGTTGACACACAAATAGAAACGAAGCAGTTAAAAATCCCCGCGGCGAATCAACCAAATGTTGGTGCGGGCGAAACGGTAATGACCTATACATCGACCGGAAACGGTCAAATTGGTGAACGCGCCCTGTATTCGGACATCAGCAGTTATGATGCAACCACCGACGGCGATAAACTTATTACCGCGTCGGCGTTAAATGCGACATTTACGAATTTACCCACAACCCCAACAACAAAACTTGAATGCGCGAACCAAGCGGACGGTTGTACCCTTTGGACAATCGTCGACCAAACGGCGTATGCCCGTGGATTACCCGCAGGATATACACGGTTGGAATATATCGAATCCACCGGAACACAGTATATTGATACGGGGGTTTATCCAACCAATAATACCGCCATTGATGTAAAGTTTGTAAATATAGCGCCACAAGGAGAATCTACAACAAGGGTCGTTATTGGTGACGGATATCAATCGGGAAGATTGTATTTACTATCGATAACAGCGGTTTCGAATTCTAATGTAGTAATTGGTGGTTTAAGTAAACAATTCTCAAGCTATTGGACACGTAATACGCCTTTTACGGTTCATATGGACACTAATGGCATAAATATAAACAATTCGATTATAAATTGGACTGGAACAGCAACAACATTTACTGGAACCCGGCCATTGACAATGTTTGGGGTTACCGACGCACAAACCAGATACGCCCAAATAAAGATGTATTATTTAAAAATAACGGCAAATGGTGAGCTTGTTCGTGATTTTATCCCCGCGAAAAATTCTAATAATGTAATCGGGATGTATGATACCGTAAGCGGAACATTCTTTACAAACGCTGGTGGCAATGACAATTTTGTCGCCGGCCCGGCGGCAAATTAAACAAACCGTTTATTATTGTTTCCGGTTATACCGCCGCATCAAACCCTATAAAAATGTATGACATTTTTGTTGGCAATGCCACAGAAATTACTGATTTTGTTGTTCGGTCGCGGTCGCGCGTTTGCGTTCGACGAATGTAATGCGACCCTTGGCCAAATCATAAGGCGTCATTTCAACACGAACGTGTTCGCCAACATTGACCCAGATGCGCGCCTTGCGCATTTTGCCACATACAGTTGCCAAAATTTCATGGTCATTTTCAAGACGCACGCGAAACATTGTGTTTGGTAATTTTTCGATTACGGTGCCTTCGAAAACGACGACGTCATCTTTTGCCATATTTATCCCTTTGATAAAACGGTATCAATTTTATGCCACGGCGTTTCAAAAATCAAGAATTTTTTATTTGCGAATGGGGCAATGTTCTGATAAAATTATATGTAAGTATTGTAGGAAGGGAAAATCATGAAAGTCAGAATACTGTTCGTTATTTTGGCGGTTTTGCCGTGTGTTGGTGTTGCCGCAACGCGTGATAATGGTGCGGCCGGTGCGGGGCGGTTTGGAATTCGTGCGCCGTCGCTTTCCATTGGGCCGGCGGTAAAATCAAAGAATATAAATGCGGTGGCCAAGCCCGCAACGAATACAACGAATGTTGCGGATAAGACAAATGAAACGCCGGCGGAAAGTGCGGCGGACGCGGAACCAGAACCGGTTGCAAGTGAATCCGCCGAGGCAATAGTTGCCGCGAATGTTGGACCCGATGAGTGTCGCGCGGCGTATCGTGAATGTATGGATGATTTTTGCTTGCTGGATGAATCCGAGGGTGGGCGTTGTTCATGTTCCGATAATATAAAACAATCGAAAAGTTTAATTCAAGAAATTCAGGAAATCGAACTTGCCGCGGAAAAACAATTTACCGAAGGTGTTGAACGCGAACGCCTGGGCGCCAAGGCAAAATTTGTGCGGTTTGGTGAAAGTGAACAGGCGCAAAAATCTTCGCGGCGCACCGGAATCGATTTGGTTGCGTGGATAAACGGTGGGTCTTCGGCGGCAAGTTTGGACGCGGATGATGATATCGGCGATAACCTTTACGATATGGCGGCGGATTCGTGCAGTTTCATTTTGGATATGTGTGAAAAGCCACGTGCGGAAATGGAAGAAAAACTTTATCAACGCGAAGTTATCAAAGATTGCAAGAATTTTAGCACATACCTTGCGGAACAAAAACGTGCGGCGGAATCAAACCGGCGGACGGCGGATGCCGCGGTGCGGTCGGCGACACTGGATATGCTGTCCACCACGAACAAATACAATCGCGGTGAATGTTTATTGGCGTATCGTGCATGCATCGCGGACAAGGGTGGTTGCGGTGTGAATTTCGAAAATTGTTTGGATGCAAAGTTGCTTGAACGCCGCGCAAACGCGTGTGAAAATGTTTTGGACCAATGTATGGCGGTGAAAACATTTGTGTTGGATGATTGGCGGGACGAAGCGAAAATGTTGCTTGCCGATGCGGCGGTGTATACGGATAAAAATATGCGCCTTACGTGTAATGCGAAGATTCGTGCGTGTTTGGAAGACGGGTGTTCAATCAATACGGATTCCGGGTGTTTGACCAATGTAAATGTTGCGGCGGGTGTGTGTCCGATTATTGATGAATGCAATGAAAAAATTCCGGGAATCAAACAAAGTTGGAACGATAAACTTGCGGCGTTGCGGACAGATTTTTGCCAAAATGATGTCGATAGGTGTTTGCGTGACAAGTGCGGTGAAAATTTCACGGGCCCACAATGTGTCGGCAAAAGTTCGGCGGAAATTGTTGAACTGTGCCCAAAGAAAATGTTTAATTCGTGCAAGAACGAAAAGTTTTACGATGTAATCGTAAGTTCTGTTTTGTTGCAGATGAATTATCAAATGGTGCAGGGTTGTATCAATTACTATGATGATATGTTGGGGCGCGTGTGCGGAACAGATATGAATTGCCTGCCGAAAAGTGATATTGTTTTGACCATGCGGACATTGCCAAATACAGAGCAAGGACTTGCCAAATTGCGCGATAAGGTAAAGCAAGAAAGTAAAACGGCGGTGGCACAATTCTTTAAACAATTTGAAAACGAGGCAACCGTTGCCGCATGTAAAAGTGCACAACAGCCGGCGGGACGCGCGACACTAAAAGATAGTGTTTTCACAACGGCAAAAATGATTGCGGAAATGGGTGCGGAAAATCGTTATCTGGCCGATTTGGAATCGCGTGTTGCGGAACTGTCGCAGCAGCAAGATGTGGAAGCGGCACGGAACAATTGTTTAACGGTTTATAAACCCGAAAAGAAACCAACGGGAACAAGTACCGAAGATATGTCTTATTCATATATAAAGAGTGTTTCGTTTGAACCGTCGTTGCGTAATTGCCATGTGTGTCGTATGCAACGTGTGTGTGAAACAGGTGGCGAAAGCAAATGGGCGTCGGCGTTAAAGGCGGGTGCGGGTGGTGTTGCCGAAGGTGCATCCATGGGGACAATGGTAAATGTCGGATGGGGAACCGCAATCGGTGGCGCACTTTTCGGGCTTGCAAAAGGTTGGGCGGGTTATCAATCCGGCGGTGAACAGACATTCTGTCAGGAAATCGAATCTTGCGAAGATATAAATATGTAGGAAACACATGAAAAAATTTACCGTTCTATCATTGTTGTTTATTGTGCCGATTGTTGCGGTGGCGGCGACGGCGAAAAAACAATCGGCAATTCAAAACGGGACAAATGTTCGCGCGCGTGTCGCGGCGACCGGTGTTTATTCGCAAGAATGTTATGACGAATACTATGGTTGCATGGATCAGTTTTGCATATCCGAAAACATAAATGGTGGCAGTTGTTTATGCAGTAACAATAATGAAAAATACGAATCCGAATTAGAAGAAATAAACGAAATCTTGGCCGAAGCCGACCGAATAAAAACCGTAGAGGTTGAAAGAATAAAACTTGGGGCGGATGCGGATATTGTTTTTACCGGCGAACGCAAATATGATGCGAACGGAAATGTGATACAATATTCCACTGTGCAGAAAAAAGACGCCACGCCAAAGATAAATAAAAAGCAGGAAGCATTAAAACTGTTTGAAGTCAATTTGTTTGAAGATGACGAAGACGATGATGATGTGATGCATAAAACCGGTGCCGCGCTGTTTGCCGCCGCCGATGAAACGTGTCGCGCGCAGTTGGGAAATTCGTGTGCCAAAGATATAAAATTATTAAAACAAATTTATCAACGGCAAATTGAATCTGACTGTCGTGGGTTTGCAAACGCAATCGCGCAACAGCGCACGGCGGCGGTCGCCGCGATGAATTCGGCGGAATCAGATGTGCGCAATGCACTCAAAGAAAGTTTTGATTCCGCCAATAAATTTAACCAGGGCGAATGCATGGTTGAACTTAAAAAATGTATGTTGGGTGCGGATGCGTGCGGTGATGATTGGGCGAATTGTGTTTCGATAATTGCAAATGAAAATATGCAAAATAAATCCGCGGCCAGTACCGCAAACACAAAAGTTAAAACCACTATTAAATATAACATAACACCGTCGGTGTTGGAACGGCTTGAATCAAAACGGACAATTTGCGAACGCGTGCTGGATCAATGTATGGCGGTACGCGATAATGTTTGGACGGCGTTTTTACGTGAGGTTGCGCCGAACCTTAAACTTGCGGAATTGCGGGCGGAATCGAATTTTCGGCAATCGTGTTTATCAGATATAACGCAATGTTTACACAAGGCATGCCGTGATGATATTGCGGGCAAAGGGACGGCGACAATGGATTCGTGTTTGTCGCGGCCCGATATGGCGCGGTCATTTTGCAAGGTGCAAATTGACCCGTGTGAACGGATGGAACCTTTGATTTGGGGATATGTTGTTGATAAACTTGCCGCGATGCGTGTTGATGCATGTACGGCGGAAGTTAAAGATTGCATTTATTCGCCCGACCGGTGTGGGCCCGATTTTATGAACTGTATCGGTATGGATTGGGAATTTGTGCATGGACTTTGTCCGCTTGATAAATTGGTTGTGTGCAAAAAGAATAACCCAAATTTCAAAATGGAAGATATCGATTCAATGATAATGGGGCTTTACCTGAATATGGATAACAAGTCATTGGATAACTGTCAAAAATTGGTCGAAGATAAAATGATGGAAATTTGTGGTTCGACAACCGATTGTAACAGGTTTGCGACGGATGATACAATTGGCACGGGTTCGTTGCGCAGTGTCAAGGATGGCAATATCTATCGCATTACTGGTATGATTTCGTTTGGTGCGATAAAGGTTGGAAATGGCGCAACAACGGACGGTGGTGAAAAACTTGATTGGGGTAAAATTGGTGTTGCGGATTACATGACGAATGCCAGGACAGCAAATGGAAATGTTCCCAATAAAGAAGAAATTTTGGAAACAATAAAAATGGAATTGAACGATATTTCTGAAAATGTAAATCGTGTGATTGATATGATTGCATCCGATCCAAAAATTCAATACTGTGTGACAGGACGTGACTTAACGGAAATCGTTGGCCCCAAAAAAGCACGCACCACCAAAGAACGTTTTCCGAATTTGCTGAATCAGGTAAAGATGCAAATTGCACTTGCGGCGTTGCGCCAGGCACAGACGAATTATCAGGCAAAGTATAACGAGTATTTGACCAAGGCGACCAAAGATGCATCGGCGGATATTGCACAATACATGTGTCAAATGTTGCCTATGACGGGTGGTGCGCCGGTTGGTGGAACGGCGCAACAAACCATATCACTCGCGCCGCCGTATGCGATTAGTTACGTAGTTGGGGCCGGGTTGGATAATACTTTGTTAACCCAGGGTGGTCATAACACAGATACGTTGACAAGTGGTGCACATGTTGACCTAAGTTCTGGCGCTAATACAGAAGATGGGATTACTAAAGTGGGACGTGTAATCGGTGCAATTGCGTCACTTGGCTTATCCGAGGGGATTCGTGCAGGCAACGAAACAGGAATTCCTTCGTATGATATCCCGGGTGGAAAGCGCGATATGTGGTCTACGTTTAATCGAGATACGCGTGTCTGTCGACTTTGCACGTCAATCGTTACTAAAGATTGCACATCAAAGTATAAAAATGGACTTTTGGGTATTGGACGTAGTACAGAAGTTGATTGCACTGAATCTGAACCGATTGAAAAGTGTGAAGATATTCAAATGTAACAAAAGGAAAAAATATGGAACCGGTGGAAAATGTAGAAGTTATTGATGGTGTTTTTGGTAATGCGGTTGGTGCGTTGCAAACCGTGCCGGAAAAAGTCCAGGCCAGTGCCGAAGAATTAAAAAGTTTGATTTCATCATTGACCGGGATGGCGGTGGATTTTGGTTTGAAATTGCTGGCGGCGTTGCTGGTTTTAATGGGTGGTATGTGGATTGCAAAGCGTATTGCACGCGGGTTCAAACGGATGCTGGAACGGCGCAAAGCGGATCCATCGTTGGTGTCGTTTTTGGGTTCGTTTATGAATATACTTTTGCGGATATTTGTAATCATTATATCTCTTGCGACCGTAGGGGTTCAAATGACGTCCATTGTTGCGGTTTTGGGTGCCGCGTCGTTGGCAATTGGTATGGCGTTATCCGGGACAATGCAGAATTTTGCCGGCGGAATTATTATCATGTTCCTTAAACCGTTCAAGGTTGGGGATATTATTTCAACGTCCGATGGCAAAACCGGCACGGTTAAGAAGATTATGATTTTCACAACCGAAATTCATACATTTGATAACCAGGTTGTATTACTGCCCAACGGGGCGTTATCCAACAGTCAGATAACAAACCTTTCGGGCAATGAAACACGGCGCGCGGAAATCACGGTTGCGATTTCATACGGCGACAGTGTCGATGTGGCGCGCAAAGAAATTTTGGCAATAATCAAGGCGGACAAACGTGTTTTGAAAGACCCCGCGCCAAAAATTTTTGTTTCTGATTTGGGTGACAGTGCGGTTGTTTTGACTGTGTGGTATTGGACGGCCGCCGCGGATATGGTCCCAAGTCGTGGCGATATGTTGGAATTGATTTATAACAAATTGCCGAAAAAGAAAATACACTTCCCGTTCCCGCAAATGGATGTGCATGTGAAGAAGTGATTAGTGTTAGTGGGTAGTGTAAGTGTTAGTGAAACCGGTTGCAATCGCAACCGGTTTTTGTATGCAATTGTATTTTGTCCGCCTTCGCCGCCTTTTATGCAAAGTTTTCAACAAAGTGCGAACTGTGCTACGGCGGGACACTGAATTTTCTTAAACAAAAAATCGCCTGTGGCGATTTTTTATTAATGAAAATTCGTGGCGTGCCCAGCAGGACTCGAACCTGCAACCTATTGCTTAGAAGGCAATTGCTCTATCCAATTGAGCCATGGGCACACGACATGGAACATTATAACTGTTTTTTTCCAAAAAACAAGGGCGCAATTTCGCACCCCTGTTTCGTGGTTATTGGTTTTGTGCGGGAACGAGCAATATAATTTATTGCACCGGTGGACCGGGTGTAAAGTCATCGCCACTGGTTGCGGCATTCGTAAAGAACTGACCAGATACGGTATCATACATACCAACGACATTGTCACTATTATGCTGCACAGGGATGCCATTAAAGACCAATATATTATTTTTATATATTTTTGCGAAGTATATTTTACCCTTCAAAATATAAGCTATGCTATCGCCAGAATTATTTCCAAAAACCACAAAATTGTTATTTCTTATAAAACCACTCTGCTGAGAAAACAATGATTCTGTTTGACCATCCACGACGACACTCAGTTTCATTTTATTACTATTTGGGTCTTTTCCCCATTGCAAATTCACACGTTTGTTTTGACCAGAATAAAGTGAGGTATATTCCTGATTCATTTCAAAACGGCCTCCTTGGGCACGTCCGAAATACAGCGGACTAGAACTAGACACGCCGAACAAACATCTTTCATTAGGATTTGCAAAAGAAACATCCATATCAACCCAAAAATTCAAAACATCCTGAACCACCCCCGTATCAATATATTGTGTTCCAGTGGATTCAATGTATTGAAGTCGCGTATAACCATCGGGTAATTGTATAGCATACGCCGTTTGGTCGACAATGGTCCACAGGGTGCAACCGTCACTTTCATTTGCACATTCAAGTTTCGTTGTTGGGGTTGTTGGTAAATTCGTAAATGTCGCATTTAACGCCGA
>OMPY01000046.1 GCA_900313105.1 uncultured Pseudomonadota bacterium | reverse complement strand
CCACGAATTCCGCGGGTTTGCGTAAAATTCAAAAGCCCAAAAATTTTATACAAAAACTACGCCGTCATACCGCGGAAACGCGGTATTCCCGCATTACAGTTGAAACCACAGGATACCGGCCTACGCCGGTATGACGAAATAAATTGCAATCTAAAAACATTTTTATATACTGCGTTTAACTTAAAGGGGTTAAAAATGTTGCGTCCGTCACTGCGAAAGCCAAACCAAATGCGCCCGGTTTCAATGGAAACAGCGGTCAACAAATGGGCCGAAGGTTCGTGTTTAATTAAAATTGGTGGAACACATGTTCTTTGCACCGCGTCCGTTGATTTTAATCAACCGACATGGAAACGTTTGCAACATAAAACCGGGGGTTGGGTGACGGCGGACTATTCAATGTTGCCGCGGGCGACCGATATGCGCAAATCGCGCGAATCACTGTTGAACGATAAACGCAGTATGGAAATTTCACGCATGATTGGGCGCGCGTTGCGCAGTGTGGTTGATATGGAGGCACTTGGCAAAAATACAATCTATATCGATTGCGATGTGATTCAGGCGGACGGCGGAACGCGGTGCGCGGCGATAACGGGCGGGTTCGTTGCGATGTCTTTGGCGGTGCGTTGGATGATGGAAAACGAACGATTGACGGAAAACCCAATTCGCGAACATATCGCGGCGGTAAGTGCGGGCATTTGGAACAACGAACTTATTTTAGATTTGGATTACGAAGAAGACCATGATGCCGAAATGGATGCAAACTTTGTCATTGCCGAAGGTGGACAATTTATAGAAGTCCAATCTACCGGCGAACAACATCCGTTTGATAAATCGCAACTTGGCGAAATCATGGACATGGCGGCGGTGGCGGCGGAAAAACTTATCAATTTGCAAAAAAAAGTTTTGGAATAGTCGCGTTATTGGTTTAAAATATCATCGGACTTTATGTATTCAGGCGCATCGTGCGGTAACCTTGTTTTTGCACGCCGCGCGTATTCCTTTGCCTTTTGCGGTTGTTTTTGCATTGTATAAAATTCCGCCATTGCCCAATCGGCACGACCATCATCACCAAATGCACGCGCCAACACCCAATATGCCAACGGTTTCGGTTCAACCAAAATTGTGTGACGACAAAGTTCAATCGCGCGTGCGCGGTCGTCATCCCCCCCGCGTTCCGATAGCACAAGTGCAAGTGCGGTTTCAATTTGCGGCGAATTTTTCCGCAAGGTTATGGCGCGTTCGTATGCATCGATACTGTCGTCATAGTGGCCAAATTGATATTCGATGTCGCCAAGCAATTCATAAAAATACGGATTTTTTGGTTGGCGCGAAACAAGTGTTCGTGTCCCCGTCGCCGCGCCCGCCAAATTTCCACCACGCATATTTGCAATCGCGCGCGCATATATCGCCGCATCTGATTTATCGGAATATGGATAAAGTGTTTTTATCCGCGCAGAATCATCCAAATATCCAATCAACTTTGCACGCACCAGGTCATATTTTTTTATCATTTCCGCATCATCATCTTTGAATTTTTTATCCCTTATTTTTTTATCTGCCAATTTTTCACGAACATTTTTTAGCCGTTCTGCGGTCACGGGGTGATTGATAGAATTTTTATTCACGCGTGATTCAATCGGCGATGTCATTTCATTCATCTGCGTAAATATCTCGATAAATCCGTTTGGGTTGTATCCCGCATCCACCATAAGATTAAATCCCAAATCATCGGCAACGCGTTCTTCGTCCCGTGAAAAAGACAGTAATGATTGCCGTGCAATTCCGGTCGCCCCCGCCATAACGCCCGCGCCCAGTGACGGATTCCCACCAAGCACCATAAGGCCGACACCCAATGCCTGAATAATCATTGCGCGCCGCATTTCAGATTCCATTTGTGCCGAAAGTTGCGCCGTATGCCCCCCAAGTGTATGCCCCAATTCGTGTGCAACAACCGCCCGCAACGCATTCGGTGTCGTCACGCGTTTAAGAAGACCGGTATAGATATAAATATCTTCGCCACCAATTACAAACGCATTAAAACTATCATCATCAACAAGGTAAATATGCATGCGGTTTGGTGCGATCTTGGCCGCGGTTGCAATCGGCGCAACCAATTCGGATAAAACAGATTCAACCTCGGTATCATTTATTAGTGATTCCGCACGCGCGTGCGCGGTAAACAAAATCGCAAAAATGAAAATCAAAATTTTCTTCATCATGCACCCATATTTAATGTGCGGTCAAATATAAACATCAAATCATTTACCCACGGTTCGATTGTTATCATATCAGATGCCGCGCGTGCCGCCAATTTGAACAAATCCCGATGGTCACGATAGTCAACAAAGTGATAATTTATCCATCCCGATTGTCGTGTTCCCAACAATTCGCCAACACCGCGCATCATCAAATCTTGTTCGGCAATCGCGAATCCATCGTCCGTTTCAGTCAGTACATCCAAACGTTTAATTCCATCGGGCGATATATTATCGCCATAAAGTAAAATACAAAACGATTGTGCGTTTCCGCGTCCAACCCGCCCACGCAATTGGTGCAACGCGGCCAGTCCAAACCTTTCCGCATTTTCAATCACAATTATTGTCGCATCGGGGACATCGATTCCAACCTCTATAACCGTTGTCGCAACAAGGATTTTTATATCGGAACCGGCGTGCGCAAATTCCGCCATAACTTTGTCGCGTTCATCTTTGGACATTTGTCCATGCACTAAACCGACACATGTAAAAACCTTTTGCAATTCATTATACCGATGTTCGGCGGCGGTCGCATCTGAATCTTCGGATTCCACAACCAACGGACAAATCCAAAAGACCTTTGCGCCGCCAACCACTTGAACACGCAAACGGTCAATCAGTGCATTAATGCGCGAAATTGGCAACTTGGTCGTCTTTATCGGCACGCGGCCTGCGGGCTTTTCATTTATAATCGAAACATCCATATCGCCATAGATTGTCATGGAAAGCGTTCGCGGTATCGGCGTCGCGGAAAGCGCCAACACATCCGGATTTTTCCCTTTGGCACGCAGTGCCTCACGTTGCGCCACGCCAAATCGATGTTGTTCATCAATTATAACCAAACCCAAATCTTTGTATTCCACATCGTCGGAAAAAAGTGCATGCGTGCCGACAACCAATCGCGTGCGACCCGACCGCAACGAAGTCAATTTTTCGCGCCGCGCCACACCTTTGTCACGGCCGGTCAAAATATCGCACACCAAACCCAATTTATCACACAGTGGTTTTAGTTTTGCAAAGTGTTGCGCCGCCAATGTATCGGTCGGGGCAAGCAACGCCGTTTGTGCACCGAACTCTGCCATCATAACCCCCCCCGCCATCGCAACCATTGTTTTACCGCAACCAACATCCCCCTGGACAAGGCGCATCATCGGAAAATCGCCCGACATATCGTGTGCAATTTCATCAATTGCGTGTTTTTGCGCGCCCGTCAAATCGAACGGCAATGATTCATAAAACCGTGGCAACAAATCATACTTTTTTGCGCGTGGCGTGCGCCGGTGCCGTTCATCTTTGCGGGTGCGACGATTTGCGGCAATTGCAACCTGGTGCGACAATAATTCAAAATATGCCAACTTTGCAATTGTATCAGACGTAGATTTTAATTCGTCATTACTTTGTGCATAGTGCGCGGCGCGCAACGCATCGAAAAATTCCACCAAGTGTTCATCCGCACCAACAATTTTGTCGGGCAATGCGGCGAAAACCTGGTCGCGGATATTTGTAAATGTTTTTTGGGTAATACCTTCGCCCGCGCGATAAATTGCCTGAATCTTTGGAATTTTGTCGGCGTTTTGCACTTCTTCGATAAATTCGGGGTGATTGATTGTAGGTGTGGCGGATTGTTCCAATTTACCACTTATCATGCGCCATTCACCGATGGGTAATTTTTTTAGCCAATAATCTAAAAAATTTGAATTAAAGAATTGAATAATCACCGTTTGACCAACCTTGTCCACACAGGTTATGCGTGTCGGACTGCGCCGCCGACCAAAGGCCCGCCCGATTTTATGTGCCTTTACCCGAACCATTGTTGTCACGATTTCGCCGGGCATCGCGGTTGCAACACTGTCGATTACACCGCGTTCCTTGACATAGACGGGTATATGTAACAAAAAATCCAATATCCGCCGATTCCCCAGCAAATCAGAAAACCGTGCCGCCAACACCGGTCCAACCCCGCGAATAAATTGCAGGTCCGTCGTCAAAAAATCAAACAGTTCTTTCTTCATACATTGTAAAAATACAAAAAACCATGCCATTATGGCAAGCAGAAAAAACTTGCAAAAAATTTGCGCAATTTGTATCCTGGGGGGCGAAAGGGGGTAATAATGAAAAAGCAAACCATCGCAACAATCGCAACCGCTGGTGTGGTCGCCGGTGCAATTGGAATTCACGCCGTCACCGCATCGAACGATGTGCCGGTTGTATATTTTACGCGTGATATTTCGCCCGCGGGATTGGTTCGTGCATACGATGCATTGAATTGGAAACCGTCCGGCAAGGTTGGAATAAAAATGAGTACCGGCGAATCCGCCAAGACAAATTATCTGCGACCGGAATTGATAAAGGAATTGGTTAAAAAGGTTGATGGTCATCGACAGGCCCGGT
>OMPY01000021.1 GCA_900313105.1 uncultured Pseudomonadota bacterium | reverse complement strand
TATTGATGGCAAGAAAAAGAGTGTAATTGTTAGTGAGCATTGGTTAGTGGCGAGTGCGGTGCGCCCGTTTTTTGTTGCCGATACTTTTTTCGCTTGTTTTTTATACCCATGTTTTGATAAAATATTCGTATCGGTGGGTGTTCCATCGATGGGGTGTCAAGACCCGTGGTTCCGGATGTCCGTGGGGACAAAAAACACCTCCAACCCAGGGTGGTTGGAGGGCGGTGAATATAAAGAATAAACCCACTATTTTCTCGGAACATAGTCTTGAACCTCCAACCACTTGAAGTGAATTCAGTGGTTTTTTGTTACATAAAAAAGGGGGAAAATATATGAAAAAATTTATCGCGTTATCTGTATTTGCAACATTGTTTACAATGCCGTCATTTGCCGCGCCAACGGAATTGGACAAGAAAACCGTGGCATCTAAGGCCTATGTCGATACGAAACAGGATAAAATCACAACTGGAAACATTATGTTTTATGATGATCCAGGCGGAACCGAAGGTGACATATATGTGCCTGGATTAGTTGCGTATGACCCGCAAACAAGTGCTCTTTCCGGTAACAAAATCGGTATTTTGGATTATGAAACAGTTTTATATGATGAGGGGGATTTGGAGTTATACGGTTCTGGTGGTAACTACGGTTCCGAAATGGATAATTATGTTCCGACCGTCCGTGCCGTGGCAGAAAGTTTGAGCAACTTACGTAGAAACAAACAAGATAAACTTCCTGCAGCATGGACAAGTACGACAAACGCTAATCAAATGGCATCCATGGGTGGGCAAACGATTGATTTAGGAACGACCGCAGGGGGTGTTGGACGTCGTTATATCACCGCGGGTGGTTCGCAACCACTTATCCAGAAAACTGGGGCGGATAATGTTATATTGTATATCAATGGCACAAAAACATTGGCGCAGTATCAAACATCAAACTTTGGTGGAACCGGCGGTACCGCAACCACAAATCAAAACTATATCAAGGGTGCATTGGTGTCGTTGGAACTGTTAAAGGATGTGTATAGTGCGTTGCACAATGAAATTCAAAATGCAACCCCAACCGGCACGCCGGGTAATGTTGCAATGTATGATACAAGCACCGGTGCGCTGGGCAATGGGGTTGCGACCGCGAACGCGCCAACGCATAATGCGACAACCGGCGAATTGGAAAACGGCGCAAATATCGCGACCATTGCCGCCGTTGACACCCGCCAGAAAAAACGCACCTGTGCCGGGTATGAAACCGGGCATGAAAATGATCCGGATTATTGTTGGCTTTGGGATTTTCCAGATGATTAATGAAAGTTAGTGTTAGTGTAAGTGCGCCGGGGCTTTGCCCCGGCTTGATGTTAGTGCGGCACAAATATACCCCCCCGGCGGTGCCGTTGGCATCCCCTTCACACAGTGAAGGAAACTACCCCACCGGCTTTGCGGTATCATACGGGGCGTATAGAAAAGGAAGTTATAATGGCAAAGAAAGAAACGGCGGCGGCCACGACGGGCGCAAAAAATCCGGCACTTGAATCGGCACTTGCACAAATTCAAAAGCAATTCGGTAAAGAAGCAATTATGAAAATGGGCGATGGTTCGCAACAGAATATAGAGGCGATTTCTTCGGGGTCGTTGGGTCTTGATATCGCACTGGGGATTGGGGGGTATCCACGCGGACGTATCGTTGAAATCTATGGCCCGGAAAGCAGTGGTAAAACAACGCTTGCACTGCACGCGGTGGCCGAAGCGCAAAAGAAAGGTGGCACGTGTGCGTATATCGATGCGGAAAATGCACTGGATCCAAGTTATGCGAAAAAGTTGGGCGTGGATGTTGCAAACCTGATTATATCGCAACCTGATTCGGGGGAACAGGCATTGGAAATTGCGGATACACTTATTAAATCCGGGGCGGTCGATGTTGTGGTTATCGATTCGGTTGCGGCATTGGTGCCCAAGGCGGAATTAGAGGGCAACATTGGCGACAGTTTCGTTGGAACAACCGCACGACTTATGAGTCAATCACTCAAAAAACTTGCGGGGTCTGTGTCGCGCAGTAATACTTTGCTTATCTTTATCAATCAGATTCGTATGAAGATTGGCGTAATGTTCGGAAACCCCGAAACAACCAGTGGTGGTAATGCGTTGAAATTCTATGCTTCGGTGCGACTTGATATTCGGCGCACGGGCGCAATCAAGGACAAGGAAAATGTCATCGGAAACGAAACGCGGGTCAAGGTTGTGAAAAATAAAGTTGCGCCGCCTTTCCGCACTGTTGATTTCAAGATTATGTATGGCGAAGGAATTTCGCGGATAAGTGAAATCTTGGATATGGGTGTGAAATATGACTTTATCGACAAGGCGGGCAGTTTCTATTCGTACAATAATGAACGCATAGGCCAAGGCGAAGCGAATGCACGTCAGTGGTTAAAAGATCATCCAGAAGCGCAACAAGAATTGTTGGATAAAATTATGGCGCGTGCGGGTGGTATTGCCGAAGAAATGACGACGGGGCCGTCGGACGATGCGGACGAAAGTGTGATGGAAGAATAATTTGTTCGGGCGGCGTTTGTCGCCCGATGCTTTAATCAAAAGGGGGCGGGTATGAATATAGCAAAGATGTGGGCTTTGACACAAATTGTTGTACGTGCGCATATCTTGAATTGGATATGGCGGCCGCGCGCGGTACGCAGTGCGGTTCGGTGCGATGTTTTTTCCGATGTTGCGGTTCGTTACTTTAAACGTTATTTGCCTGCCGCCGCCGCTGTAAAAGAAATGCCCATTATAAAAGATGACGATAATGAAAAAATCTTTACTATGTGGCAACAAGGTGAAGAAAACGCGCCGGATTTGGTAAAGGCGTGCTATCGCAGTATTCGGCGACACTGTAAACAAGAATTGATTATCTTGGACGATAATAATTTTGAACGATATGTAAATTTGCCACGGGAAATAGTTGAAAAATATCGTGCCGGTAAAATAAGACGTGCGCATTTTGCCGATATCGTTCGGGTTGAATTGCTTTATGAACATGGTGGAATTTGGTTGGATTCAACCGCGTTTGTGACCGCGCCAATACCACAGTGGATTATCGATTTGGATTTCTTTGTTTATATGGTTGGTAATGTTGGGCAAAAGTATTCTTATATGCAAAACTGTTTCATTCGCGCGCGCAAAGGGGGGTATTTGTTGGCCGCGTGGCGCGCGATGATAATTGATTACTGGATGCATGAAAATCATTGTTTTGATTATTTTATGCATCAGGTATTGTTCAAAACTTTGGTTGAAAATGATGAAAGGGCAAAGAAATATTTCGCAGAAATGCCGCATGTCGAACAAGATCCGACACATGCGTTATGGCATACATATAAACATAAACCGTATGATGAAAAGTTGTTTAAAAAATTGACCGCGGATGCGTTCTTTCAAAAGTGTGCCTATGCGGATGCGCCTTTGCCTGGGACTTTTGCCGAAGCGATATGTAAAATGTAAAAAGGTGTTTTTATGCAACCAAAGATATCAATAATTATTCCAATGTATAATGTTGAAAAATACCTGCGGCGGTGTTTGGACAGTGTGCAAAATCAGACGTTTTCGGATTTTCAGGCAATTTGTGTTGATGATGGTTCGCCGGATAATTCGGGGCAAATCGCCGAAGAATACGCGGCACGCGATAATCGTTTTATTGTCGTGCACAAAGAAAACGGTGGTTTGTCCGATGCGCGTAATGCCGGTATGCCGTATGCAACCGGTGAATACATTATGTATTTAGACAGTGACGATTTTATTCATTCACAAACAATGGAAATCGCGTACGCGATGGCCCGGCGGGATAAGGCGGATATTGTTGCATATACTTATGACCGAATTTATCGTCCGCAATTGATGGTGTATCATAAGTTGGGTTTGAATACTGATAATGTTCGGCCACTGGGAATTAGAAAAAAATATAATGTTGCAAAAATAAAATCGCGCGTGACGGATGGTGTGTTCGAATATGCAACCGAACGCGCGCATAATAAATTTAATAAAAATCGCAAATGGTTGATTAAACATTGCCAGGTTTGGAAAAATATGTATCGGCGGGAACTGATTGCGGATACGCCTTTTATAAAGGGAATTTTGTTTGAAGATTTTCCGTGGTGGAGTGAGGTTATGTTAAAAAATCCACGTGTGTCGATTATAAATTTACCACTTTATTACTATATACCAAACTTTGGTGGAATCGTATTGTCGGCAAAACAATTGCGAATTATGCAATCGCTCTGTACGGGAATTTCCCATGCATACAGCGTTTATAAAAAATCAGCAACCGATTATCAGATGAAAAAATGGCAAGAACAATTTATGTGGTATTTTGTGAATTGGGCTTTTCGAAAAATAAAATATTTGAAGTCGGATGATAAATTAAAAGTTGCGCGTGAAATTTTTGCAGGTTTGAAAGATTCTGGGGTGTTTGATAATGTGCCGAATGAATGGTTCGAATTGCGGAACAAAATCTATGAATTTATTGGTATGTAATATGAAAAAAACAAATGTGGCGTTTTGTTTGCGTGATATGCAAATCGGTGGTGTGGAATCTGTTTTGATTCGGACATTGGATGAGTTATCAAAACGAAAAGATATAAATATTTTTGTTATAACATATGTTGATATTCATGAAGATATATATAAAAAATATTTCAAAGAACACCCAGATATAACGTTGTGTTCTTTATATCCTTGTCGGTGGTTTGGAACGAAATTGCCGCATTTTTTTCTTTGGCGTTTGGTGGCGCATTTTATGCGTGATGTTTACCATGGCTTTAAACGTGTTTTTGTATTACAAAAATTTAAAAATATAGATGTTTTTATTGATTATCATGATTTTTGTTTCGCAAAAGAATTGAAACATGTTAAATGGGCAAAAAAGATAGCTTGGTTTCATTCTTCGTTGAATGTTTTTATTAAACGGAAATTTATAAATCAATTGAAATTTTATGATAAATTTGTTGTGCTAACAGACGACTGTGCCAAAGACTTAAAAAGTTTGTACACAAACAATGGCGATAAAATAATCCGAATTTATAATCCGATAGATATTGAAACTATCCGAAATATGGCAAATAAAGAAGCCGTTATTAGTGGACAATATTTTTGTTCGGTGTCGCGATTATCAGGGGATAAAGATATAAAAACTTTATTAAATGGTTTTGATTTGTTTTATAAAAAAAATAAAGATTCGGATGTGAAACTTGTTTTGGTTGGTAGTGGTGATAAAGCCGAGGAATATAAAAAATATGCAAATTCTTTGAAATCATCTAAACAAATTATTTTTGTTGGACCGCAAAAAAATCCTTTTGTATACATGAAGTATGCGATTGGCAATATTCTATCAAGTTATGGTGAAGGATTGCCAACCGTATTGATTGAATCAGCAGTTGTTGGGACGTTAAATATAGCATCAAATTGTAAATATGGACCGTCTGAAATTTTATTAAATGGTTACGGGGGCATGCTTTTTGAACCGGGAAATGATGCACAATTGGCAAAATGTATGGATGATGTTTATAACAAAAATGTTGATATAAAAAAGATGGTTCGAAAAATGGAAGACTCGTTAGATAGGTTTGAACCAAAAAAGATTGTTCTTGAAATTATATCATTGTTTTTTTGAAGTGTTTTGGAATTTTTATAACCCACTTTAATCCCATCATTCCGGGTTTGCCGGGGGCGTATATTGGACGGAATATGCGTTGCATAACGCGGGCGATTTTTATGAAAGATTCGCCGTGTGCGGTTTTGGTTGTGACCGCGTTTATTGTTCCGTTTCCGCGGCGTCGCAGGTGATTTACCCAATCGGCACCGCGTTTTTCCGCTTTCTTAATCAACATATTCATATCAACCGCGCCAAAGTGAAGCAGATATAAATTTTTATCAATGTGAAAATTTTTGCCTTTGACATGATGAAAACCACTGCCCCAACGGGCGGGGCGGAATAAAACAACTGGTTTTGTGTATCGTGTGGAAAGCAGGGCATATTCGCGTTGTGATAACATTGGTTTTGATGTGTCGAGTGTTTTTTCTGTTTTCATATTTTGCCCAATGTCGAATCCAAGTCCGGAAACGGTTGTTTTATATTTTGATTCGGATAGATATTCGCGAAGTGATTTTTTTGCGTTCGGGTCAACGATTAAAAATTCGTCCGAATCGCAACCGATTACAATGTCGTAAGTTTTGAATAATTCATTTGCAAGTTCGTTTATTTTGCCGATACGATATTTATCGCCAGCCGCACGTGACATATCCGTGTGTGGCAGTTTTATTATGTTTGTGCCGGTTGCATTTTTGGGTGCGTCTTGGTCGGTTCCATCAAGAATTATATAGAGGTTTTCGTTGCCCAATTTGTGACCGTAATATTCAACCCACCGCGATAGAAAAAATTCATCATTTCGCGCCATTGTGATGGCGGCAATTTTTTTTAGTTTTTGCACAGCAACCTCGATATAACATATTTTGTTTTACGCAATAGAATTTTAACAGGATTTTTTGTTAAAAGCCAATTTATATATTCGGTTCCGAATGTTTCGCGCGCCGAAAATAAAATATCATCTTGCAATTTTTTTGGAACATGGTTTAGAACATATAAAATTTGTCGCCCGTATGCGCCGAAATGCCGCGTAAAGGAAAGTTTCTTGATAAATGGCATACGAATTTTATAAAGGTGTTTGACCCGATTATAAATTCCTCGATTGTATATGTTGTAAAGGCATTTCCATGCGATTTTATGTTCGTTTAATTTGCGTGTGAACCCATTTTCGTAAAGTTCGGTGACAGCGGTTTTGCTTTCGACATTTTTTACAGATGTGATAAAATCGCTAAACCAATTTGATAGAAATACAGTTGGGCGCATACCGATAAACCAAGATTGAATGTGTTGGAATTTGCCGCCTGTTTTTTTAACCATACCGAATGCATCGGTGTTAAAAGATTCCATTTTTTTCAAGTATTCGCCAATATCAAATAATGGACCGTATACGCTGTCGTTCACCATATACATAAAATCATAGGTTGATAAATTTGTGTTTTCGACCGCCCAAATATATGCGCGTTTGTATGAACCAAAATCATATTCGCCGTGGCGTGCGCCGGCGACATATTTGCAGTACGATTTTACCTTGGCAATTTCAGATTTTTCACAGTCAGAATCCATAACCAAAACACAATCACCGTATTTCGCAAAGGATTTCACTTGGTGAATTAGTGTGGAATTTATTTTTCCACCTTTGTCGTATCCGGCGATTAAGAATAGGCGTTTGATTTTTTGCATTTTTTAATCAATGTGTTTTGTGCATATGTTTATACCAAATAAATAATATTTTTTCTTTTTTGTATACATATCTGTTCTGAAAAAAGTTTTATTAAATATTTGATATTTATTTTGGTGATACGGTTCTTCTTTCTTTGTTAAAAGTTCGGTTGCGCCATGTTCATATATAAATTTGTTGTATCGTTCAAATGCTTTTTTTGTGTCCTCTGAAATACTATGTTTAATTTTATTTTTGTTTTTACCAAGTGCGGTTGGGGTGTTCACAACATTGTATCGTGCGCCCGGAACAGTGGCAACAGTGTTCGCCAGAATAATCGCAGATTTTGAAAATATTAAATCTTGGGCACCAAGGACAGCGGGTTCAAATAGTAAATTATTTCCTCGTAAAAAGTCTGTTTTATAAACATAACGCCATGCGGGGTTAAATTGGTTTGCGCGTGTTTTTTGAATTTTGTCTTTTAAATCTGTGCAAATTTCTATGGCATTAAATTCGGGAAAATTGTAATCGGGTTGGTTAACTTCGCCACATAAAATATCCGCGTTGGTTATGTCGGCGGCATTAGCCATTTTTTCATAGTAATCAAGATTTACAAAATCATCATGATCATGAAAGTGTATATAAGCCCCCGTGGCGGCTGCAAGTCCATTGTTTGACGCAATGGAAACACCGGCGTTTTTTTGATGGATTAGTTTTATTCGTTTGTCCGTTTTTGCATATGTTTTTACTATGTCGGCACATAAATCCGAACTGCCATCATCGACTATGATGATTTCAAGATTACTATATGTTTGGTGAACCAAGTGTTCCAATGTTTTTGATATGAATTTTTCGGCGTTGTACATCGGGACAACAACGGATATTTTTGTTTCTTTCATAATGTACCTTTGTTAATTGCATTTTGATTATACCTGAAACATTTTCTAAAATCAAAATAGAATTTTATTCCTGGACTTATGAATTTTTTTCTTGTAGTTTTTTTATGATGTCCAAGACAAAAAGATTATTTTTATTTGCCGCATATGTTAAGGATGGCGTCGTAGATAAATCTTTGATGTATTATGTGCGCGCTTTATCCGATTGTGGCGATGTTGTGTTATGCATGGATTCAAATTGTAGTGATCGTGAATTAGAAAAATTAAAGAATTTTACCGTTCATACAATTTCCCGGCGGCATGGTGAATATGATTTTGGGTCATATAAGCGTGCGTTTATGTGGGCACAGAAAAATTTAGATTTCTGTAATTATGATTTTGTTTATTTGGTTAACGATAGTGTATATGGCCCCGTATCGAATGTAAAAATTGATTCTATTTTAACCGATTTGGAAAAGCAGGGTGATTTTATTGGTATGGTAAGTAACCAAGATATTGGTGTGTCAAGGCATATTCAATCTTGGTTTGTTGGGGTTGGCAAAAGAATCGCAACCAGTAAAATGTTTGCGCAATTTATTAGTTCCATAAAAAAACAAAAAAATAAAAATGATATTGTGATGAAATATGAAATCGGATTGTCTGAATTTGTGACGACGGCCTTTCATATTGATATGCACGTGTTGTTTGAACAGGATAATCATATGTGCAATACAATGTATAACAAACCGTATATTCCTGTTAAATATGGTATGCCGTTTATAAAAAAGTCCGCAATTAGACATATGTTGTCGTGGAGTTTTTTAAAGAAATATATCGGTAATGATATTTTATACAATACCATAAAATTAAATGGATTACACATAAAACCGCGCCCGATTAAATGGATGTGGGCGCGGTTGCATGGATTTTAATTAAATTATAAACTTTCGTCTTTGCCGCGGGCAAGTTTTTTGCGTTTGCCACTGTCCAATTCTTTTTTACGCAGGCGAATTGTTGCAGGCGTGACTTCGACCAATTCATCGTCTTGGATATATGACAATGCTTCTTCCAACGACATTTTGCGCGGTGGCGCAAGGAACAATTTTTCATCGGCCGTTACACTGCGCACATTAGTCAGTTCTTTGCCCTTAATCGGGTTGACTTCCAAATCGTTTTCTTTGCTGTGTTCGCCGATAATCATACCGGAATAAACCTCGGTTTGGGGGCCAACAAACAAAACACCACGTGGTTCAAGGTTGTGCAACGCGTATGTCGCCGTAACACCGTTTTCCATTGAAACCAAAACACCCGGGCGGTATTGCACAATTGGACCGCGATATGGGCCGTATTTATCAAACACGCGATTCATAATACCGGTGCCACGCGTGTCGGTGCGGAATTCCGAAAGGTATCCGATAAGTCCGCGTGATGGCGCAGAAAACACAATGCGCGTTTCACTGAATTCATCATCGACATCAACAACGACTTCTTCGATTGGTTCCAGCATTTCGCCGTTTTCGCCCGTGTGCATAACAACGCGCGGACGCGACACCGAAAGTTCGAAACCTTCGCGGCGCATTGTTTCAATCAAAATTCCCAATTGCAATTCGCCACGACCGGAAACTTCGAAAGATTCTTTGTTTTCACTTTGTGTGACTTTTAGTGCGATATTGGTTTCGGCCTCTTTGAAAAGGCGTTCGCCAATCATACGCGATGTAAGTTTTTTACCACTTTTCCCCGCAAGTGGTGATGTGTTTACGAAAAATGTCATGGTAAGGGTTGGTGGGTCAATCGGCATTGCGGGAATCGGTTCGGTGACTTCTGGCGCACAAAGTGTATCCGCCACGGTCGCCTTGGTGAATCCGGCAACGACGACGATGTCGCCGGCCGACGCACTGTCGCGGGAAATTTTTTCAATTCCGCGATGTTCAATAATCTTTGTGATTTTGGCGTTTTCGATAAATTCGCCGTTCATATTTATTGCCTTAACACTTTGTCCGACCCGCACAGTACCCGATTCGATTTTTCCGGTAAGTATTCGGCCGACATACGGGTCTGATTCAAGGGTTGTCGCAAGCATAGTGAACGGGGCATCAATCATGCAACGCGTACCATTGCAATCCGGTGCCGGCACATGGTCAACAATCAGTTGGAACAATGGGGTTAAATCCCGGTGTTCGTCGTTCAAATCGCGCACCGCCCAACCGTCGCGTCCAACCGCATAAAGGTATGGAAAATCAAGTTGTGCATCGTCCGCCCCCAATTTATCGAACAGGTCAAAAGTTTCGGATAAAACTTCGTCCGGGCGGGCATCGCCACGGTCAACTTTGTTGATACAAACAATAGGACGCAGCCCAAGTTTTAATGCCTTGGATAATACGAATTTCGTTTGGGGCAGGGGGCCTTCGGCACTGTCGACCAACAACACCACGCCATCAACCATTGACAAAATACGTTCAACTTCGCCACCAAAGTCCGCGTGGCCCGGCGTATCCACGATGTTTATTTTGTAATCGTGCCACAGCACCGATGTCGGCTTTGCGGAAATGGTAATGCCGCGTTCGCGTTCGATGTCGCCACTGTCCATCACGCGGTCATCCACGCGTTCATTTTCGCGGAAAGTTCCCGCCTGTTTCAACATATTATCGACCAGGGTCGTTTTTCCGTGGTCAACGTGTGCAATAATCGCGATGTTTCTAATTTTCATATATTTGCCCTTTTTTAGCACAGAATTCTATCATGTATTTTTGCATTTTCAAATAAAATTTGATTTTGTGCGGAGGGCACTATATAATGTAAGTGCGGTGACAAAAGGATTTGATATGCCAAAGAACTATGACAAGATGATTGCTGATGCAACCCACAGAATCGCTAATTATTACCAGGTCAAACTTGTGCAAAATGCGGGAAAGTATTCTGCAGATATGTGCGAACAAATGTACACAGATGCAAAAGAAATGCATGATGGTGCCAAAGATGCGGGTTGGTATCTGAAATTTGGTTGGATGAAAGCAGGAATCAGAATGTACGATTTAGATATGGACACATATCAAAAAGTTGTGAGATCTTTCTTTAATGCGGCCCAAAAATATATTGAGCATAAGCAGGGTAAATATGGGGTTTATGAATCAGATGAACAAAATGTAGATGCCGCGATAAAAAAACTGTACGCCAGAATCGGGGAAGAAAACCAAACATTAGAAGCGAATCCCAAACAAAAGCCGATTGATTATCCACAGACTGTGGCCGATACGGTCGAGAAGATTGCACAGTTTTACGAGGCAAAATTGGTAAAAGTTAAAGACAAATTATCAGAGAAAAGATATAAAGAAATGCAGGCGGGGATTGAAAATCTGCGTGCTGGTGCGGATGTTAATGATGCTGATTATTTTGTTAATTTTGGTTGGACAAAGAGTAATGTGCTGTGGAATTTAGATAGGGAATTTTGGGAAATTATTGGTAAATTCTTTAACGCCGTCAAAGGATATGTTAATGCAAAGCAGCAGGATTTCATTGTTTCTAAGGAAGAAAAAGAAATAATGCGATTGGTAAAAATAATCAATTTAAAAGTTGGTGGCGGGATTTTTGTTGGGTTAAAGAACGTGATTTTGCCTGAATCGCGATTCGTGACGCGTTGTGATTTGGGCGTTTGTGTAGAAAGTTATGTTAAAAAGAAACATTCTAGATAAATACAACTTTGAAAAATTTGATTTAGAAATTTGAGTTAATTGCTTTTGTTAAAAAACTGGCAGTGTAATAATCGCGATGTTTCTAATTTTCATACATTTGCCCTTTTTTAGCACGGAGTTCTATCATGTATTTTTGCATTTTCAAATAAAATTTGATTTTGTGCTGGGGCGTTATATAATGTAAGTGCGATGACAAAAGGATTAGATGTGGAAAGAAAATTCAAAAGAGAGGTTTCGGAAAGTCTGAAACGGTTGCATGGGGTTTTGTTGAAAAAGGCCAAATCGCAAAATTTATCAAAAGAACAGTTTCAAATGGTTACAGGATATTTGAATCGTTTGGAATTTGTGGTATCTAATACAGGGGCATGTTGTAATCCGGAATATTTTGTTAAAAATGTTCAAAAAATGGGATTTGACGTACAAACAAATTTTAATTTGTTTAACGTTGATGAGGTGGCTGCACAGTGTGTTTATGACATTATGATATGTCGGCGTGACTATATATATTGGGGTGATGAAAAGTTGCACAAGGCCGGAAAATTTACCGATTATAAATACAAATCACAGCAGGAAGCAATTGATGCGATGCGTCTGTTTAAACGTGATTCGATTCAGATGAGCGGTGGCATGATTCCGTATTTTGTGCGAAATTTGTTTGGTAAAAACAGATAAAGGCCCGTCTGTTCCAATCAGTGTTTACCGCCGATTTTTGTCCGGCCGCCCATCCGCCTTCGCCGATAAGTGTTAAGTTTGTTTTACTATTACAAACAAATGCTACGGCGCGATTGGGCGGAACAGGCTATTAATGTTTTCCACCGATTTTTGTTCTGCCGCCCATTAGTGGTTGCAGTTTTTTCGGAATGTTGACAGACCCATCGGCGTTTTGATGGTTTTCGATTACCGGCACCAATGCGCGGGGCAGGGCGATTCCGGTGTTGTTTAATGTTGCGACAAATTTCACTTCGCCGGTTGCGTTTTCGCGATAGCGTGTGTTGGTGCGACGGGCCTGGAACTGGCCAATCGATGAACAAGACCCCAATTCCCGATACGCGTTTTCGGATGGGAACCATGCCTCGACATCATTCATTTTTACTTTGTTGAATCCCATGTCGCCGGTGGAATTTGCAATTACGCGATATGGTAATTCCAAATCCGCCATAACTTCGCACAGGTTATTTAACAAATGTTCGTGCATTTCGTCGCTTTGTTCGGGGGTGCAAAATACATATTGTTCCACCTTGTTAAATTGGTGCACACGAACGATTCCGCGCGTGTCGCGACCGGCGGCGCCGGCCTCTTTGCGAAAGCATGGCGAAAAGCCTGCGTATTTTATTGGTAATTCGTTTTCGGATAAAATTTCATCCGCGTGCATAGAATTCAAAACAATTTCCGCCGTCCCGGTTAGACAACGGTCGGTCCCTTCCAACATAAATACATCGTTATTCATAACCGATAAATCCGAACCCATAAAATGTCCCGCATTGAATATGGTTTGTGGTTTGGAAATCGATGGGCATTCGATGTATTTGAAACCCTTGCTAATCAATTTTTGAATTACATATGTTTGTATGGCCAGTGATAATTCCGCCGCTTCGCCGGCAAGTGCATAAACGCGTGTGCCGCATATGTTTGCAATTTTTTCGGGGCACCACCAACCATTCATTTCCAATAAATCCCATTGTGCGCGTGGGGTAAAATCAAATGTGCGTGGTGTGCCGACACGGCGAACCTCTATGTTTGCGGAATCGTCCGCGCCAATGGGTGCGGATTCCGCCGGAATTTGTGGAACGCGGTGCAAAAGGTCGTTTAACTTTGCCTCTTTTTCATCAAGTTCCGCCAAATCGTTTGCAATCTCTTCGCCAATTTGTTTGGATTTTGCAATCAGTGGTGCCTTGTCCGTGGCGGTTGGGATTTCGCGCGAAAGTTTATTTTTTTCGGCGGTTTTTGTTTGTGTGATTGTCTTTAATTCGCGAACGCGCACATCCAAAGATAAAATGTCATCGACAACATCCGGAAAGTTCTTTACCCGGCATGCGTTTTTTACAACATCTGGGTTTTCACGAATAAATTTCATATCCAACATTTTTCATCCTTTTTTACTTATGCGTTTGCGTTAAGGTATGCGATCGCGTCCATCGCCGCGGTGCAACCCGTGCCGACCGCCGTTGCAATTTGCATTTTTAGTCCCGAATGAACATCACCGGCAACAAACATTCCGCGTGGTAACGCGTCCGGTGCCAATCGCCCAAGTTCGTCGCGTTTAATGTCTTCGGTTAAATAATCGGTGTTTGCTTCGTGTCCAATCGCAACAAAAATTCCGTCACAGATAATTTGTTCATCGTTTGTTGTTGTCGCAATCAGTTCACCGTTTTCGGAATTCGGGCGCGCCGATATAGATTTTAATTCCGTGTTAAATACACATTCGATGTTTGGCTTTGCCGCTACGCGGTCACGGATAATTGCTTCGGCGCGTGTAAATGCAGATTTGCGATAGATGATTTTTACCGTCTTGGCAATATCCGCCAAATAAAGTGCATCGTTCAACGCCGTGTTCCCGCCACCGATAACAAGAACTGTTTTGCCACCATAGAAAAATCCATCACATGTTGCACAATATGAAACGCCACGGCCAAAGAATTCACGCGCACCCGCGATTTCAAGTTTTCGTGGACTGGCCCCCGTTGCCAAAATAACACTGCGCGTGTCATATTTTTTTCCGTGTGTGTCGGTCAGTGTAAATGTATTGTTTTCACCGTTTTCAATATGCGCGATTGTATTCATTTCGATTTTTGCACCGAAAGATTCCGCTTGCCCTTTCATAAATTGGATAAGGTCAAAACCCGACCCACGAAACCCCGGATAATTTTCAAGTGTCGCGATTCCCGCGGTTTGACCGCCAAGTGTGTCGCCACCAATAACAAGTGTGTTTTTGTTTGCACGTCCACAATACAGTGCCGCGGTCAATCCCGCCGGCCCAGAACCCAAAATAATAACATCGTACATGTAAAAAATCCTTTTTGTGGGTCATAACATAGCACAAATTCATTGGATGTGCCATAAAAAATTCTTATTTGTCGAAATGTTTTTTTAGTGTTTGATACGCGGCGGAAATTTTTGCAAATTCGGTACCCGACGAATCCGAACTTTTTGCCGTGTCCGGGTGATATTTTTTTGCAAGTGCGCGGTATTTTACACCGATTTCACGCCACGTGGCGGTGATCGGTAATTCAAGTGTTTTGAATGCCGAAACAATTGCCGACGGCAGTGATTTTTTGGGTGGCATTTTATCAAAACTTGCGCGGCCGGTAATAAAATCGTTTAAAAATTTTATGTAATCGGCGGTGTCTTGGGGACTGCGTTTGCCAACCGGTTCGCCGAACGTTTGGCGTTCCCAATCTTCTTCGATTTCATCGGCGGACATATTCGCATAGTAATTCCAATTTTTATTGTATTCGGCGGCATGTTCCTTGCAAAAAGACCAGTATTCTTTTAGGTCGCGCGTTTTTGGTGCACGACAAGTGCCCGCCCGTGTGCAACCGGGAAAATCACATTTTTTAATCATTGTTTTTGTGTCCTTTTTTTATCTGAAAGTGGGTGATGTTCGGCGACAACCTGTTGCAATTTTTCAGGCAGAACATGCGTGTAAATTTGTGTTGTTGATATATCTTCGTGTCCAAGCATGGTTTGAATCGCACGCAAATTTGCACCGTGCGACAGCAAGTGCGATGCAAACGAATGTCGCAAAACATGTGGGCCAACGCGCGTAGGCGCAATCCCCGCAAGTGTCGCGCATTTTTTTAGCAATTTGAAAAAACCGTCGCGTGTTATGTGGCCCGATGCACCACGTGATGGAAAAACAAATTTCGATTCGTCCGCATCGCGCATACGCAACCATCGGGCAAGGGCGGTTTGTGCTTCGGCATGCATGGGAACAATGCGTTCTTTGGAACCCTTGCCATGAATCAAAAGGCGGTCGCCAAGTATCGCCGTCATTGGTAATTCGCAAAGTTCGGACACACGCAGGCCCGATGCGTAAATCAATTCTATCATTGCGCGCAGACGGGTTGCATTGCGGACATCGCCCGCCGAAGATATTAGTAATTCGATTTCTTCGGTGGTAAGTAATTTTGGTAACGGTTTTGGCCGTTTGGGTAATTCGATGTTTGTTGCCGGATTTTTTGTGATGATGTGTTCCAACATTAAAAACTTATAAAATCCGCGCAGTGCGCTCGCCTTGCGGGCGATGGATGTTGGACACGCGGACAGTTCGCCAAGGTATTTTTGAATGTCCACATCGGTGGCGTTTACCAATCCGCCATTTATCGCCGTGTCCGCCATGCGTAAATCATTGGCATATGACACAAGGGTGTTTTTGCTGCGCCCCTTTTCGGCGGAAAGTGCCTCTAAGAAAACATCGATATAGTTCATTATTCGTATAATATAACCTCGGTCACGTTGTTGGTTGGTGGAAAATATACTATCATCAAAACAACAAGTATGATGATTAGTATGCATACAACGAATTTCCACAGACCAGAACTTTTTTTACGCAGTGGCATTTGTATTCCTTTTTTTATATTGTATCAAATCCGGCAATAAATACACCCGCGGCCGCGATGATAATTAATGGTGGCGCAATAATCGCAAGTAATGGCGGCAGTGTTCCGTTCGCCCCCAGTGCACTAAAAATATTCAACAAGAAATATAAAACAAAACAAGTAAGGATTCCAATGGCAAATTTTGTTCCGAAACTGTGGTTGCGGCGTTGGTGCGTTTGCGAAAATGCAACCCCAAGTGTCGCCATTGCAATCATACTAAGTGGTAAAAACAGCAGTGTCCAAAACTGAATAATATGCCCACGTACCGGAACGCCGACCGCAGACATTTTCTTGATAAATTGTGGCAGGTTCCAAAATGAAATTTGATCGGGTTGCAGGTATCGGTCAAGTATTGTTTTCGGTGTTATTTGCGTTTCGCGTGTCCATGTGTCGCGGTGCGCGTGTCCGGTTGCGTCGAATATATTTGCATTTGTGGTGGCAAGTTTGTTTCCCGAAAGTGTTGCGCGTGCGGTATCGATGCGGGTGTTTAACCTAAAATTCGAATCTTGAACCATGATAGTTGTGTCATGAAATATTAAATCCGTATTATCTTGGGTCACATTTTTTGCGATAATTGTTGTATATTCGTCACCCGAAAAATCACGCACCCATATTTTCCCGTCAACCAACCTAAGGTATTCGGAACTTATGTTTTTTGAACGCAGATTTACCGCATATGGATTTATAACCGTTGTTGCAAATACGCCGATTAAAAATGCGCCAAACAAAAAGGGGCGCGCCATTTGATATGGTGAAAGACCCGCGCCGGAAATGATGACACCTTCACTGGACCGGGTAAGGTTATAGTATGCGACCAACGTTCCCATAAAAACCGCAAGTGGTAAAAACATCGGCACATATTCAACAAGGCGTATCCATGCATCGTTTAGCGCAAGCAGTGCCGTTGGGTATCCGGGCAACCTTTCGACAAAGGTGACCGCGAATATAATTCCGCATACAATCAACAACACCAACCCAACGCCCATAAAAAAGCGTTTGAATAAAAATCTTGAAAGAATACGACTGTGTGCCATTTTGGTTGTTACCTGTTTGAAAAGTATACCCTGTTTATTTCCCGATTGCAAAATTAAAATGAATATTTATAATAGGCCGGATAAATAAAAAGGAAGTATACAATGGATAAAAAACCAATATCGAAACAGGGATTCGAAAACATTATTCGGGAATTGAAAGATTTGAAAGAGGTGCAACGCCCCGATATACTTAAAACTGTGCAGTGGGCGCGGTCACTGGGCGATTTGTCGGAAAATGCGGATTACAGTGCCGCCCGTGAAAAACAGCGTCAGATTGATAAACGAATTCAATACTTGGAAGATTTGGTGAACAATGCCGCGGTTATTGATATCGATTCTTTGTCGGGCGACCGCGTTATTTTTGGTGCGCGCGTTGTGTGCGAAGACGAAGATGGAAATCGTATGCAATGCCGAATTTTGTCGGATATCGAATCGGACGGAAAGCAGGTTATATCATGCACTTCGCCGGTGGGACGTGCGCTTATTGGGCGGTGCGTTGGGGATACTTGCGTTGTGCGGTTGCCGTCGGGTGAACGCGAATATGAAATCTTAGAGGTTAAATTCAAAGAATAGGGGGGCATTTTGTCCATAAGGCTTTTGCCTGATTATTTGGTCAATCAAATCGCCGCCGGCGAAGTTGTTGAAAACGGTGCAAGTGTCGTCAAAGAATTGGTTGAAAATGCGTTGGATGCCGGCGCGGACCAGATTATTGTTGATGTCCACGATGGGGGACGAACACTTATAAATGTTGTTGATAACGGGTGCGGGATGGCGTGCGATGATTTGAAAAATTGCACTATGCGGCATGCGACATCAAAATTGCCCGACGATGATTTAATGAATATAAATTTTATGGGGTTCCGTGGCGAAGCGTTGCCGTCAATTGCGTCCGTGTCTGATATGACGATTGATACATGTAATGGCGTGGACAAAAATGGGTGGCACCTTGATTGCCGCACGGGTGAAATAAAACCGTCAGATTGGCAAAGCGGAACACGAATTCGTGTGCAGAATTTGTTTGCAAAAACGCCGGCGCGGTTAAAGTTTCTGCGCAGTGACAGGGTCGAAACCATGGCGGTGTTGGATGTGATAAAACGCCTTAGCATGGCGCGAACGGATGTTGGTTTTGTGCTAAATAACAAATGGCGTTTTCCAAAGGGGCAACCACTGATTGACCGAATCGTTGCCGTTATGGGTGATGATGTGCGTGGGCGTATGCGTGAAGTTTTGGCGGAATCTTCGTCGGGCGTGATGAAAATTTCGGGGTATATTTCCGAACCGACGCTGCGCCGTGCATCGTCGGTTGACCAATTTTTGTTTGTAAACGGGCGACCGGTAAAAGATAAAGTTTTGGTGGGGGCGTTGCGTGCGGCGTATATGGATGTTATGCATGCACGGGAATTTCCGCTCTGTGCGTTATATTTGACATTGCCGCCGGCAAATGTTGATGTTAATGTTTCGCCGACAAAAAACGATGTGCATTTTTTGGAACCGTCGCACGTGCGTGCGTTTATTATAAAGTCCCTGCGCGATGTGTTGGCGCAAAATATGGTGGATGCGCCGCGTGCGCCCGTACAAAATTTTTCGGAAAAAATTTCATTTGATAATGCACCCGTTTTAACACCGCGCTTGCGCCCCGTGTCATCGGCACCAATGGTGCATTCGCCGAATAAAACACAAAATCCGTTTGCACAAAGTTTAATGTCTGATTTTGGCGCGATACAAAAAATGGAAACCGCACCGGTGCAAGAAAATGTCGATGATGTTTTTGACGATATGCCACTTGGGCGTGTGATTGGGCAAATTGCGAATAAATATATTCTTGCCGCGACGGCGGACAGTTTGGTTGTCGTTGACCAACACGCGGCGCATGAACGGATTACATATGAAAAACTGCGCATGCATGCGATAAAATCGCAACCGTTGTTGACGCCGATTGTGGTGCGGTTGCGCGCAGAAGATGTTGTCGCGGTGTTGTCGATTGCGGATGATTTGCGCGAAAGCGGGTTGGCAATTGATGCATTCGGCGATGATGCAGTTGCGATTTTTGAAAAGCCCGCAGATTGGGATATGGATTGGGCGGCGGCATTGCATGCAATTGCGGACGAAGTTCGCGCATACGGGCATTCAAGTCAGATAAAAGAAAAATTGCATCTTAAACTTGCGAACTATGCGTGTCATCATTCGGTGCGTGCAGGGCAAAAGTTGAATATGGAACAAATGAACGCGTTGTTGCGCGATATTGAAAAAACAGAACATGGCGGTGAATGCAATCATGGCCGCCCGGTTTATAAGTTTATTCCAATTACACAAATTGATGGATGGTTTGAAAGGGTGTAGTGGTTAGTGTTAGTGGTTAGTGTTTAGTGTGATTCCGTCAGTGATATATCTTGACTTTTGTTGTTTTTGTGGTATTGTGCAACAAAACCAAGGGTTGTTAAAATGGCGGATAAATTGAATAGGCATATGTCCAATGATGAAGTTTACCAAGTGGTTCAGGGATACCTTTCAGATGATAAAGTCTTATGGGGGGCGATTCCCAAATCGAGCAGTAATACATCTTCTCGAAAGCTATTCTTAAATATCACTGGGGCTCAAATAAGACTTTATTTGGATTATAGTACTAATCCTTATAGGTTTGCGCATTCTGATCTGGATATCCTTTTTTGGGTGGAAGATGAAAAACATCTGGAAGATTGTTATGCCTATTTATATGCGGGGCGTATTGATTATAAGAACCTATTTATTAATAATGTAAAAGGAATGCGCGAATTGGCGGAATCTGTATATAAACGGGCTTATGCGATGGAAGCTGCACAAATCTTGGGACCGGGGGCGCGCTTCGTGGCTAGTAAATAAGTGTGCGATGTCGTAGAGCGCACATTGTATTCATTGCGGGCGCGGTGCAATCGCGGCGGAGTGTAAGCGAAGACGGATGCGCCCGTGTTTTTGCGACACCCCCCGACCGTTCGGTCGGACCCCTCTAGCCAGAGGGGAACTTTGCGCTCTGGAATTTCTCACTAGCCACTAACACTTCCCACTTACACTAACACTCACCACTATTTTCCTTTACTTTCGCCGTTTTTTTTTCTATTCTTGGTCCAGAAATAATGAAAAAGGAGAAATTTCTATGGAAGAAACAGCGGTTGTTGAAACGGTGCAAACGGTTGCGGATAATGCGGCACAGCCCGCACAGCAAGGCGGTTTGGGTGGTTTATTGCTTTACTGTTTAATTGTGTTTGCGGTGATTTATTTGTTTATGGTGCGGCCTAATAAAAAGCGTATGACCGAATATCAAAAGATGGTTGACAGTATTCAGGTGGGAAATCGTATTTTGGCCGCCGGAATTTATGGAACGGTTAAAAAAATCGGCGAACGGACGATTGAAATGGAAATCGCGCCTGGCGTTGTGATAGAGGTTAGCAAGAACGCCGTCGCAAGTGTAGAGGCAAAATAAAAGGGTTGTGCAGATGTTTAAAAAATTGCTGATTGTTTTTGTGGCGATATTTGGTGTGTTGCTTTCGGTGCCGACAATGTTTCCGAATACCGCAAAGTATTTTCCGTCGTTTATGCACCCGATATCGTTGGGGTTGGATTTGAAAGGTGGCGCGCAGTTATTGCTTGAGGTTGACACCAAAACAATGTTCGATGAAAAGTCGGTGCAACTGTATGACGAAGTGCGCAGCGCGATGATTGACCGGTCAAAGGGTATGATTCGTTTTTCGGGCCTTAAAAATGTCGACGGTGTTGTGTCGTTGGTTGTGCGTGAAGATGACGAAGTGTCCAAGGCCAAGGGGCGGTTGAAAAGTGTGCTGGGTGATACGGTGGATATTTCTTCGTCGGGGAATACGATAACACTTTCGTATTCGGAAAAGCAACGCGAAGAAATGATTCAGGACGCATTGGCGCGCAGTATTGAAATTGTGCGGCGGCGTATTGATGCACTGGGGACCAAAGAACCGTCGATTCAAAGTCAGGGCGGAAAATATATCTTGGTACAATTGCCGGGTGTTGATAATCCGGAACATATCAAGGAATTGATTGGAAAAACCGCAAAAATGACCTTTCATTTGGTAAATGAAAATGTCACGCCGGAACAATTGTCGTCGGGTGTTGCGCCGGCGGGAACGGAATTTTTGCCGTATATGGAAAGCCCGTGGTCGCGTGTGCCGGTCTATTCACGCATAGAGGTTTCGGGTGAAAGTTTGAAGGATTCCCAGGCGGATTTTGACCAAAATAATATGCCGGTTGTGACGACGGTGTTTGATGCAACGGGCGCGCGGCGATTCGCAAAACTTACCACCGAACATGTGAATGAACGATTCGCAATTGTTTTGGACGGCCAGGTTTTGTCTGCGCCGACGATTCGCGAACCGATTCCGGGTGGACGTGGTCAGATTTCCGGTGGATTCACATTACAAGGTGCGAAGGATTTGGCGGTGTTGTTGCGCAGTGGTGCGTTGCCGGCACCGTTACAGGTTATCGAAGAACGCACCGTTGGTGCGGGATTGGGCGCCGACACAATTGCCCAGGGCAAGGTTGGGTGTTTGGTCGGTGTTATCCTTATTATGCTGTTTATGATAATTGTGTATCGTGTGTTTGGTTTGATCGCGGACATTGTATTACTGGTAAATTTGGCGATGATTATTGGTGTTTCGGCGTTGATGGGTGCGACACTGACATTGCCCGGAATTGCCGGTATCGTCTTGACACTTGGTATGGCGGTTGACGCGAACATTTTACCATTTGAAAGAATTCGTGATGAAATTCGGTCGGGTTCAACACCGTTGCGTGCGGTTGATGCCGGATTTAATCGTTCGATGAAGACGGTGTTGGACGGTGAACTTACGAATTTGATTTGTTCACTTATTTTGTTCCAATTTGGTGCGGGACCGATTCGCGGATTTGCGGTGACGCTATCCATCGGTGTTATCACGACATTGTTCACATGTATATGGTTGTCGCGTGTGTTGATTGATTTCTATATGCATGGAAAAAATAAAAAAATTGGTTATGTGAAAAAGTAAGGGGTTTGGTTATGAAACTGCATTTTATGAAGTATCGGAAATTGTCGTATTGGATTTCGGGTGCGTTGATTTTGGGTTCTATTTTTTCGTTGTGGTTCCGTGGGTTGAATTATGGAATCGATTTTGCCGGCGGTATTTCGATGGAGGTGACATC
>OMPY01000033.1 GCA_900313105.1 uncultured Pseudomonadota bacterium | reverse complement strand
AATAACGGTTCTTTTTCCCGCCATGCCACGGTATTTTATCTTGTTGAACTTCGACACGAACGACAAGATACCGCTTTTCAGCGGTATGACAAACTTTACAGTGGCATGACAACACCAACACTATGTTAGGATTTTATCATGCGCTAGCATATAAAACAATTTCACGGACGTATGAAACATTCCATCCATATAAACACCATTTCACGTAACACAACAAAAAATATTCTGTTCATATTATGTATAGTTTTATCATGCGTCAGCATATAAAACGGATTTCTGCACCACAAACTTAAAACATTTTCCATCCATATTATGCATTATAGTTTTTTATCATGCGTCAGCATATAAAACTATACATAATATATATTATGCGCCTTTTATATATCCACAAAAACACTGTCCCCCGCCATATTTTTCATAATTTACAAAAATGCAAATTATTCCGTATAAACATTATATTATTTCCGTACGCGAATACACTTTCTCAACTTCTCGCTAACAACTAACCACTAACACTAACCACTTATTCCATCGCCGCCAAACGTTCCAATTGGTCCGCCGCAATAAGTGCATCAATCATTTCATCTAAACCTTCACCACCCGCCAAAATATCATCCAATTTATAAAGCGTTAGTTTAATACGATGGTCCGTCACACGCTGTTCCGGGAAATTATAGGTGCGAATTTTCTCGCTGCGGTCGCCAGAACCAACCATACTGCGCCGCGAACTGGTGCGTGCCGCATCTTGCTCTGCCCTTTGTTTTTCGTAAAGTTTTGACCGCAAAACCGCCATGGCGGTCGCTTTGTTTTGTATCTGACTGCGTTCATTTTGACACGTCACAACAATTCCCGTCGGAAAATGAGTGATACGCACCGCGCTGTCGGTCTTGTTCACGTGTTGACCGCCCGCGCCCGACGCACGGAAAACATCGATACGGATATCTTTTTCTTCGATTGCGACATCGATATCCGCCGCCTCTGGCATAACGGCGACCGAAACCGCACTGGTATGGATACGACCGCCCGCCTCTGTTTCCGGGACGCGTTGCACCCGATGAATACCCGATTCAAATTTCATACGCGCATACACGCCGTCGCCATCGATTTTGAATATAATTTCCTTGTACCCGTGCAGCGATGTCGCGTTTTCTTCGATAATTTCGATTTTCCACCCGTGCCGCAGCGCATAGGCCTTGTACTGGTTAAACAAATCGCCGGCGAATAGCGCGGATTCTTCGCCCCCCACCCCCGCGCGAATTTCCATAATCGCACTATTGTCGTCCGCATCATCCCGCGGAAGCAAGGCAATCTGTAGCCGTTTTTCTATATCAGGCAAGGTGTGTTTAAGATTTTCTAACTGTTCAACCGCGATGTCGCGCAACTCTGCATCATGCTGCATTTCGGTCGCATCGGCTATGCCCTGCTTTGTCGCAAAATACTCATCCACCAGTGGCAAAATTTCCGCCACATGCGAATACTCCTTGGATAATTTCGTCAGTTCTGCACCCGAAACATCACCCGAATTCATTTGCGATTGAATATCGGCGGCGCGTTTTTTTATGTCTAATAACTTCTGGTCTATTATCATTTTTTTGCGCCCCCGGCCACCAATTTAATCGCGTCCGCGACCGACAGGGTTTTCTGTTCACCCGTTGCCATATCTTTTACAGACACTTGCTTATTTTTAACTTCATCTTCGCCGATTATCATACTGTATTTAGCCATAATTTTATCAGCGTATTCGATTTGATTTTTGAACTTTTTATCCGTATCCAAATACGCGACCGACGGTATTTTCGCCGCCCGCAAAGCACTTTCCACCGTCAGCGCATATTGCAAGTTATCGTCACCCATAACAAGGATTGCGACATCAACCGGTCGTTCCCACCGCGACAAATCAATCTTGCCCATTTCCATAAGCGCAACCAATAAGCGCGACACACCAATGGACGCCCCAACCCCAACAATCTTGGTTTTGGAAAATTTAGACACCAAATCTTCGTACCGACCACCCCCACCGACCGCCGGCAATTCAGGATAATCGACCGAGAAAAATTCAAACACAATTCCGGTATAATACGCATGCCCACGCATAATCGAAACATCAATTTCGGCGTTTTTAACACCCATAACACCCAACAACTTCATAAAATTATCCATTTCATTTATCGCGGCATCAAGGTTGTCAGTTTTGTTTAAGAATGAGCGATAACCATTGGTAAATACAGAATTTATTTCATTTGCCTTGTCCGCACCAACGGTGTCGCGCAGGCCTTCGGCAAAGTCCGAAATCTTGTCTTTTTTATCAACCAGGACAAAAACCGCGCGCGATTGTTCCGCGGTCAACCCCAGGTATTCAAACATCGCATTCCAAAACCGGCGATTGCCCACCTTTACCTTTACCGACCCGACAATATCGGAAATAGATTCATACATCCGCGCAAGCGTCGCAACAATTTCCGCATCATAATTTGTTGACAAACCCTGAATTCCCAAAACATCGATATCCATTTGCCAAAATTCACGATAACGCCCACGCTGTGGCCTTTCACCACGATAGTTTCGCGCGAATTGATACACACGGAACGGAAAAGCCAAATCATTTATATGCCCCGCAACAAAACGCGAAAGCCCGACCGTTCCGTCATACCGCAACCCCATTTTGGTGTCGCCCTTTTGGAACAAAAATATCTGTGTTTCGATTTCGTCCCAGTTATCTTTGTCGGTCAACACTTCGGCCCGTTCGATTGCCGGCAAATCAAGCCGCGAATACCCCGCGTATTTCAAAACTTCCTGCATCCGGCGGGCGCATTCGTCAAAACAACGCTGTTGCGCCGGTAATAATTCTATAAATCCCGATAAAGGTTTTGTTGGTTTCAAATCCATTTTATATCCCCTATTCTATTATTTTACATGGTTGACCGGGCATTTGCCCATTGATTTTTCTAAAAAAAACATGGCTAATAACACACACCCGAACGGGCGTGATGGTGCGCAAAAAAGAATACTTTCTGTATCATCATGCAACGATTATACATAAACCCTATGGATTTTTCAATATATTTTTCTTGCTTTCCTACATAATTATTGGTACTTTCGCCACAAAGACTTTTGGGAGGTATGAGAGAGGTATTAAAAAGGAAAAATCATGTCAGACTCATTCGAAGTCCCAGGAATCCGGATTTATAGACAAAGTAACAAACCGTGCGGTTGGTTTGGTGACTATCCACTTATCGATACAAAAGACATGAATAAACCATATCCCCTAGATCATTCAGGCCACCATACTGTTAAAGATCTAGTTTTTGGGCCCTATATTGATTTTTCTGCGATATTCGGCGAAACCGAAGCAGATGACTTACCAACCCGGTCTATTGACGACATCCTTTTGGTGCAAAATTTGGATGGAATCACAATTTATGACCGCCATTATCATCTCGGTTCAGAATACAAAACACTCAACGAAATCAATTGGTTGAATGTAAATGACTACAGAAGAAATCTAATAATTTTTGACTCTGTATTAAAATTGCCCGCCAAGTTCAAAGAGTTTAAAGGTTTATCCTGGTCGCCCACAACAAAAAATTCGGCACCCATTACACCCACCCAAACCCAATTTGAAATAGATGTTATGAATCTGATTGAAGATAACGGTTTTGGCCACATGCCGGTTAGCAGATTTTTAGTTCCAACGTCACCCAAATACAAACAATTTGATTCTAGTATTTTATTTAAAAGACGCGAAAGTGGTTATTCCTGGCTATTGCTGGATAGCACCAACAACACATTTAAGCAAATCCATTACCAGGGTAACCTTTATACGGACAAATCCGAAATACTTAACAAATCAGAACTTGCGCGATATATCGAATACGCAAAAAAACAGCGCGAAGAATTTTTTAAACGCCACTACAACAGCCATTGCCACAGCAAAAGATAACCGTCGCCGCCCACTTTGGGCGGTATTTTAACTCCTTTTTCGCCCCGCCCTGATTTGACGGTGCAAATTCAGTAATTTAAGGAACATATAAACATCTATGGCCGCATAAACTAGCATAAATATAGCCAAACACACAACCAAGACCCCGCCCGTTTCCGCCGGGAACACCAACATCATCGCCGATAACACAACCATCACCGCCGCCACAATCAAATCAACACGATAATAACCAAACCCTATGCGCAACATATTTATCGCAAAAAACAGCATTCGCAACGCATTCAGCAAGAACAACACCGCAAACACATATATCAGCCCCACCGCCGCATCATGCGGATAGACACAAAACACCACACCCAAAATCAATGTCACCAGCCCAAAAAACACATCATACGCGCCGATACTAACCCCAAGGTTCGAAACAAAAACCATACTAACGCGATACAACCCAAACACAACCAGCACCGCGCCAATTATAAACGTTAGCATCCCCAAAAACTCAATCGGACGCACCAACATTAAAATGCCGACAATTGTGAACAAAATCGCCTCGCCTACCAGCAATGGTGCGGTATTACGATAAATCCGTTTAATAACTTCACCAATTTTTTCACGCCGTGTTCCCGGGATAAATCCAATCTGCATAATTCACCTCGCCCTTTCGCGAATGTATTCTATCATATTTTTCCACCCCAATGCAACCTGAATAAATACATAAAAACTTTGTTGCAAGGGCGCACACACCATATTATATTACAAGGTATGAAATACACGGATGCACATTGTCATATCTTTACCGCGCCCGCCGACAACGTCGCCGGCCAGGTTTGTAACGCAACAACCGCGGCCGATTGGCAAAAACTTGTCCAAATTGCGGACGACCGCACGCGCATCTGTATCGGGGTTCATCCATGGCATATTGATTCCGCAACCCCCGATTGGGCGGATTGCATGCGCGAAATCCTGTCGTCAAATCCGCTTATTATGGTTGGCGAAATTGGAATTGATAAATATCACCCGAACATCGACCGGCAAATCGAATTTTTTGCGTACCAAATTGAAATTGCAATTGAAATGAATCGCCCCGTGCACCTGCACTGTGTCGGCGCATGGGACAAAGTTTTACATATACTAAAAGGCCACCGCCCCCACATTCCGATTATCGCACACGCGTTTGGCGGAAACACGGCAATTATGACCGCACTTGCGGAATATAACACATATTTTTCATACGGGATGCGTGGCGACCACGTTGCCGACACTGCAAAAATCGCCCCAGTGGATAAAATCTTGGTCGAAAGCGATTCCGACACACCAACCGCGCAAGCCGAAATTTTGGCGACCGCCACGCGTGAAATTGCAAAACTGCGCGGATGCGATGTGCGCGAATTAAACGAACAAATCAACAAAATTTTCACGGGGGTTATAAACTATGCCGGATAGATTACACAGGTGCCGTCTGTTAGTCGGCGAAGAAAATTTAGCAAAATTACAACACGCAACCGTCATGGTCGTCGGGTGCGGTGCGGTCGGTTCTTTTGCTATCGAAGCATTGGCCCGTTCGGGTATCGGACACATAATTTTGGTCGATTTCGACAAAATCGAAGAATCAAATATCAACCGACAACTGTTTGCCACACAAAACACATTAGAACACAAGAAAACAACGGCGGCCCGCGAACGAATTGCCGCGATTTCGCCGAACATTCTGGTCACCGAATTGGACATTTTTTTCGATGCCGGCACCCTGCCCCCCATGCGTCCCGACTTTGTCATCGACGCCATCGACACAATCACGTCCAAAATTGCACTTTACGAATGGTGCGAACAAAATGGTATCCCCTTTATATCATCAATGGGCGCGGCACGCAAAACCGACCCGGCCCAGGTTAAAATAGCCAAACTTTCAAAAACGGTCGCCTGCCCGCTGGCACGACAAATTCGAAAATTGGTGCGCGAACGGGGCCTGGGCGATTTTCCGGTTGTGTTTTCCACCGAACCACCCGCACCACAAAAAACACCTGACAAAAATATGGGATCAATCATAACCGTCACCGGAACATTCGGCCTTGCCGCCGCAAATCACACAATAAAATATATAATAAATTCAAAAAGTTAAACAAAAATCTTAAAACGCCGCGTCAACTAAAAACAATTATCCATCGCGGGCTTTAAGGCCTTTTTCAAAATATGTCGTGCCGACCCACCACGACCATTTTCCAAAAGTTCGATTGCCTTTTGATATACATGTAGCCTGGTCAACAAATTTTATCAAAGGAACCGATTTAAATTTCTGGTCGGGGCGACAATGAGTAGGTAAGCCGTGCATCCAAATATGGATGCCGGCGAACCGTCACGAATGCCCCGCAGGCACCCGTGCCGAGGGAAAGATTCGAACATTGACAAATTTTTTGTCGTTTGAATCCACATTTCCACCATAATTTAACAAAAAATACCACCATTTCGGTGGTATTTTTTGTTAAACCTGGTCGGGGCGAAAGGATTCGAACCTTCGACACCTTGCTCCCAAAGCAAGTACTCTACCAGACTGAGCTACGCCCCGATGTGCCACAAATTATATATTATTTTTTACTTAACGCAAGTGTTATTTGCGTTCAAAAAATCTATTACTTTTGCCCTGCTACTATCAAAAGCTTTTTCTGCATTTGTAAACTCATTCAACAAACGGGTTCCTTCTGCAACCAAAGCATCAAATTTATCAAATTCCTTTTTGGCATCGGACTTTTTATTTTCTGCGTCTTGTAACATGGTACATAAATCATTGTATTCACTTTCTGCTTTTTCCAATGTGCCCTCAGCTCTTTCTTTCATCTGAATCAATTTTGCTAAATATGCTTCAAACCCTTTGACATCAACCAAATTTATCGGACGTTCCGTCACAGGTGCATATGTCGGCAATTTTGTTTCAACCACTACGGGGACATCTTCTTTCTCAACAGGTATAATTTGCCCTGCTCCCTTATCGGACACTTTTTGTGACATTCCATTTGATTTTGACGGACGTCCTTTCTTTTTGGTTGATTTTAAGATTTCTTTTAATTCAAGCAAATGTTCAACCTTAAAGAATTTACCTTTCCGACCACCCGACCCAACAAACCAATCTTTACCAATAATTCGCCCCTGTTTTTTAAGCCATTGAAATTTATTAAAAAGCGCTTTAACATTTGGCAACCCAAGTTCCACCGCCAATTCCGCCATACTCAAAAGACTTTTATCAGCATCAACTTTATTTTCTGGGACCATTACTTGTTCAATTTCTGGCATTTCTTTTACTCCTATTGCTTCTTCGGTTTTTTTTGAAACCGGTTCGTTTATTTTTTCTTGGGTCACAACGACACCATTTTGATAATTATCTATCACCCCCAGCCATTCATCCAACTGTGCAACAACATCAGGCCAAATTTCTACAACTTTGTACCTAATAAGATCTGAATAGCGTGCGGTGGTATTTTTACTTCTTTGGTCTGGGGGTAAACTCAATTTTTGGTTTTGCGTATGATACTCTTTGGTTAATTTTTTTGCTTCTGACTTATCGGGCCCGGATTCTGGGCACGTGTATCCTTTTACAAATAATATCGCATTTTTTAATTTTTCAATATTTTCATTTGATATTTTCGATAGCATTTCCGAACGATCTTGATATTGCAACACCCAAAGCAACAAATGCAAAATATAATTACACCCTATTGATTTTTCAGGGGCCACATTTAATAACTTTTTATAACTACCCAATGCCAAATCACAAACAATTTCTATATTACGCCCCATCAAAAAACGCCTAGCTGATTTGCGCGACATTTTGTCGGTCGCCGCCATATGAACACTACAAAGAATACTATTGATATCATCAATTTTGTCATAGGCCATCACGTAAACCTTCTTTACTCATTGGCTGTATAGCACACAAAAAAGCATTTGTCCATTATTTTATAAATTTCGAAAATAGATTGACAATTTTACAGTTTGCAATAACATAAATTTTAATCAAAAGGACAAAAAATGGATAAAACCCCACGTGTTGGAATTGGTTGTTGGATTTTTAATCCGGCGGGGCAAGTGTTGCTTGGGCGGCGGCTTTCGCCGCATGGATTTGGCACATGGGCGGCACCGGGCGGTAAACTTGAACTGAACGAAGATCCCCCGTGTTGCGCGGCACGTGAACTACGCGAAGAAACCGACATACAAATTCCGCCGGAAAATTTCCAATTCGTTTGCTTTACAAATGATATTTACCCAGACGCGCACTATATCACCCTGCACTATCGCGTGGACGGTGTCACGGCCGTGCCAAAACCGATGGAACCGACCAAGTGCGCCGCATGGAAATGGTTTTCGCTTGATAATTTGCCAAGTCCATTATTGCTATCGGCACAAAAATTCCTAAAAACACACCCCCGAATATAATCCTTTTGATTTTCGGTGTGGCGCACTATATAATTCACATGGAAACAAGAAAAGGAGAAACCATGAAAAAAACACTTGTTGCGTATTTTAGTGCAACCGAAACAACGCGTGGACTGGCCGAAGATTTGGCGGCGGCGATTGGTGCAGATTTGTTTGAAATTGTGCCGACGGAAAAATACACTGAATCCGACCTTGATTGGACAAATAAACTAAGCCGCACAACGACGGAAATGAACAACCGCGCGTGTCGCCCAAAAATTGCAAAGAAAATCCCAGACCTTTCAAAATATGAAACAATTTTTGTTGGGTTTCCGGTCTGGTGGTATCGCGAACCGTCAATCATCGACACATTTATGGAATCTTATGATTTTGCGAACAAAACAATTGTTCCGTTCGCCGCAGAAACGTGCGCCCGACGCACGCGTTGAACGCGGCGCCCGCCTGGACACCGGCCTTTCGCCGGATGCCCTGCGCGAATGGGCAAAAAAGTGGATGTAAGTTAGTGGTTAGTGTAAGTGGTTAGTGGTTAGTCGTCTCTGGAATTTGTTCGTAATTATGTGATTATTCCAGAGTATACTACCCACTTACACCAAGCCAGGGCAAAGCCCTGGCGCAGTCTCGCCGTAGTCACGGCACCGCTTTACGGTGACGGACGAAGGCAGATGGGGTGGTGGTGGTGCGACGTGACAGTATGCTCATCTCCCCGTCACCGTAAGCAAGATGAGTAAAATAGTAGAAATATTACCGATCCGCCACCTAACAACAAACCCAACAAAGACCACAAACCTTTTTCATTTTTATCTACATATAGTCCACCACCAGAATTTCCACCCCATGCTTGACACTTCGTCACTCCTAAAATATCATACCCATCAATGAGTTGTATATCTTTACAAAATCCAACTTTAAGCCGTTCTGTATCAAAAAATAATTCCTTAACCTCCGGCAAGTCATATTTTAATAAATAGGGATTAATAGTATCATAAAACAAATGCTTTTTCTTATCATCCTTTATTTGATCGGCCAAATTTACAGAATTTTCATCAATTTCTTTACCATCAGAATTAAAATAACTACCAAACAACTCTATATATTCCTTATATGCTTTTTGGAAATTTAATATCTCTTGATCACTCAAAATTTTCAATCCGCCAAATCCCGCAATTATACCCTCTGAATTCTTTCCAGACCCAATAAAATCATCACTAATATTACGTATGCTATTACTGGATACAAAATCTTGCCATGTACTTATAGGTATTAATACAACCCAATCTTGGTCAAACGTCACAAACTCTGGAGCACCAGAAAAAAACTTCTGCACCTTTATTCTACTCCCATCAAACGCGATAAACTCCAATTCTCCAACCTTTGCATCATTGATACAATGTCTTGCTGTAAGAATTTTCCCAGACACCATATTTGCGGTACAAAAAACCAAATCATCATCAGTATATTTCATCTTTAACACATACCTATATGGTTCAGTTGCCCATGTCGCATCGTCAACATACTGCCTTTGATCAATTGTATAAGTGTCCGCCCAAACCGGCACAACTAATAAAATCATCAAAAATCCAAACACAATTTTTTTCATTTTATTCAAACGCCCTTTCACATTTTTCTGCGCGTTCCATCATTTTCTTCGTTAGTGTAATCAGCGAGATGTTAAAACCAGTTGACACACCCGAACCAGCCATCGACACGCCCGCCAAAACATTTGATGCGGTATTCAGACTTTTTTCTCTGCGTTTGCCCGCATCACTATTATCCGCCCTAACCTTTGGCGAATTTGCAGATGCACTGGTTATTGCACCGGTTACAGCCGCCGCACCACCCGCAATAGACGCACCCATTACAACCTTTTCACGTTTTTCGATTTTTGCAACATCCGCCAAATCTATGGCATCGCAAGAATTTATTACCGAATTTATCTTCGAATACACGGACGAATTCATCGCCCCAGCATCATTCGACAGCATTTGTCGCTTGGTATTTTTCAATTGTTCTATGGCGGCATTACATGCACTTATATGTTGTGCTAATTCAGATTGATTTTTGTTTATACCACTCATAATCGCACTTGCCACATGCGTTGCCGACGCTCCAACCAAAAGTCCCGTGCGCCAATTACCCAACTTTTTTGATTGTTCTTTCATTTGTATAAGATGCGCAATTTCCGCCAACGGTTCGGCAACATTTTCCATAAATTCACCCGGCGACATTCTTTCAACGGATGCCGCATCACATCCACCGTTCGCACAAAGTATTTGTTCCAACCGTTCAATTTCCGCATCCACTGAACTTTTCTTTATACCCGCATACAACGCGCCACCACCCGCAATTGTACCAACACCTGTAACCGCGGTATTTATTTTTGCAACACCCGAAACATTGGAAATCTCATTTGATATCCCGCCACACAACGACCGCGCCATTGACAGCACCGATTCCCCGTCGGCCCACGAATCCGCCTGCGCGACCGATACAATCAACGCAACAAAAGATGCAACTAATACTATTCTCATGTCGAAACATTATATCACATTTTTAGTAAATAACAAAGCACCTGCACTAACCACTAACACTCCCCACTATCACTCGTATCTCAAACTATCAATCGGATTTAGTTTTGCGGCTTTTATTGCGGGCATCACACCGGATACCAGTCCGACAAAAATCGCAACCGAAATTGAAACAATAACCGGCCAAATGCTAAACGGCACATTATAGCCCAACACAAACCGCCCAACGCCCTGCGACAATCCGACGCCAAGTATCAAACCAAACATTGAACCGATAAACGAAATCATTATTGATTCGGACAAAAATTGCGTGATAATCGTGCTTTCTTGGGCACCGATTGCCTTGCGAATCCCGATTTCGCGTGTGCGTTCCGCGACGGACACCAACATCATGTTCATAATTCCAATCGACCCCACCAAAAGTGACACCGCCGCAATCGCAACAAGTAATAATGTCAAATAACTGCTGACCGTGTTCATCGTTTCCATAACCTGTTTCATGTCGGTTATTTGAAAGTCATCCGGGGCATTATCTTTTAATTTATGCCGTTCCCGCAAAAGTGCCGTTATTTGATCCGTGGCGATATTATTATCAGAATCTTGGTAAAGTTTTAACGAAATCATCTGTACGGCATTCGGAAACCGCGACCCCGCAAGCCGTTTTTTAAGCGTGGTTATCGGAATTATTACCATATCATCTTGGGACCCCATACCCGCCGCACCTTTGGCCTTGGTCACACCAATTACGGTCATTGGGGTATTACGCACACGAATTATTTCGCCCACCGGATTTTTTGGCATACCCAATTCTTCGGCCGTTTCCGGTCCAATCACCGCGTATGTTGCGGCCGTTTTGACCGCATTCATTTCAAAGAACGCGCCGTATTCCATTTCTATGTTTTGCACGGTCGCATAGCCCGGATACACACCAACCATTGACGTGGACCAATTTTTGTTTCCATATACAACCTGGGCACTGCTGTTTTCAACCGGCGACACCGCC
>OMPY01000032.1 GCA_900313105.1 uncultured Pseudomonadota bacterium | reverse complement strand
CGAATCCGGACACATGCAGTTTATGGACCATCGTAGATCAAGAAGTATATGGTGACGAAGATAATAACGGTAATGGTGGTAATTAAAAAATACAACGTGTGAACGGGGGGAAAGGATATGTTAAAAAAGATATTATTGGCATTGATATTTGTGATTACTGCGATAGCCAATGTTGCGCATGCCGAAGATGATATGAAAACCGTTGCGTCAAAGGCATATGTTGATACGAAGATAGAAACGAAACAGTTAAAAATCCCCGCGGCGAATCAACCGAATGTTGATGCGGGTGAAACGGTAATGACGTATACATCGACCGGAAACGGTCAAATTGGTGAACGTGGCCTGTATTCGGATATCAGCAGTTATGATGCAACCACGGACGGCGATAAACTTATTACCGCATCGGCGTTAAACGCAACATTTACAAACCTGCCCACGACCCCAACAACGAAATTAGAATGTGCGAACAGCCCGGCCTGCACCCTTTGGACCATCGTCGACCAAACCGCGTATGGGAACGGGTTGCCAAGTGGTTATACACGGTTGGAATACATACAATCCACCGGAACACAGTATATTGATACGGAAATAAAACAGCAAGATGGTGATGAATTTGGTTTGGTATATCAACAAATTACGCTAGATACATCTTATCGTAATTTGTTTGGTGCCGCTGAAAGTGGTCGAGCGGGGGAATTTTATATATCACAAACATCAAGCACAACTTATGTTGGTAATGTTTCAAACGGTAATATTCCTCGTAATACAAACAAGCATACATTATCTTGGGTAACGACTTCATCTTCGTCCCAAAATATAGTTGTTGATGGGCAAACTTATGTTGTATCAGTTCTAATTACCCCAACCCCCAACTTAAATGTTATGGTATTTGCAAGAAATGCTAGTCAGGCTAAACTGATTGGTAAAGTTTATGGGTATTATCAAAAACGCAATGGCGAATATCTAATAAATCTTGTTCCTGCTAAAAATTCTAATAATGTTATTGGTATGTATGATACCGTAAGTGGGACGTTCTTTACGAACGCCGCAACCGATGGGCCCGACTTTACCGCTGGTCCGGTGGCAAATTAAATAAATATTCATTGTTGTTTTTCTGCAATACCGTCGCATCGGCCTCCGCAGAAATGTGCGACATTTTTTTGGTGAATTCGGGCGGATGGATACCGCCCTTTCGCAACGTGACGGTATTTTCACTAACCACTAACACTAACCACTTACACTAAAAAAACTATTGCCTATTGCGCGACTTGGTGCTACAATCCGCCAAGTGAACAACAAAAGGAAAAAGATATGTTATTAAAAGGTAAAAAAATTTTAATCACCGGTGTTGCGAATGATTGGTCAATGGCGTGGGCAATCGCACGGCGCGCGCATGAAAACGGTGCGGAAATCGCGATGCCGTATGCTATGCCGGCGTTGGAAAAGCGTGTGCGGCCACTTGCGGAATCAATCGGCGCAAAATTTGTCCAAGAATGCAATGTGCAAAACGATGAACAAATGGATTCTTTGTTCGCAAATATCGAACGCGAATGGGGGCATTTGGATGGGATGCTGCACGCGATTGCGTTTTCGGATAAAAATGAATTGATGGGCCGCTATGTCGATACGACGCGCGAAAATTTCAAGAACACAATGGATATTTCCGTTTATTCGTTGGTGGATTTAACACGGCGCGCATCGAAACTGATGACCGATGGCGGTTCGGTTGTGACACTTACATATTTCGGTGGGGAAAAATCCGTGCCGAATTATAATGTTATGGGCGTTGCGAAATCCGCGCTGGATTCATCGGTGCGGTATTTGGCGTCCGACCTGGGGCGTGATAAAATCCGCGTCAATGCAATCAGTGCGGGGCCGATTTTAACCCTGGCATCCAGTGGCGTTGGCGGGATTAAGACTATGTTGCGCCTGAATGCGGAACAAACGCCATTGCGCCGGAATATGACATTGGACGATGTGTCGGGGGCCGCGCTGTATTTGTTTAGTGACCTGTCGTCGGCGGTCACGGGCGAAGTGCACCATGTGGATTGCGGTTATTCCACAACCGGCATGATGCCAAACGAACTAAAAGACATATTGTTAAAGGCGATGGATAATCAGTAAAAAAATAACCCGCAAAATTGCGGGTTTTATTTTACTTTTTTTATGTTTGCAAAAATCTTTTCGGGATGTTTTATGTTGCACAGCGCAACAATAAAATCAACAAACACCCAAATACACGCTGCACAAAACGCACCCAACCCCAATCCTATAAATAACACCGCGACCGCATCCGCACCCATACCCGCAAACGCGGCCAGAATCGGAAATGAAAACAGTCCAAACAAAAACATTATTAAAATTGCAAGGCCACTTTTGGTTTTGCCGGCATAAAACCGATGGGCACCGAATACACCGAACAACCATAATAAAATTAAATAAACAGCAATGGATTTATCCGCATCAAATTCCGCACGCCCGCATTTTGGACACGCCCGCGCGCGGTCAGAATGTTTGTATCCACAATCACGACAGTAAATCATCGCCATGTTAAATCCTTTTGGTTTGGTATGATTTTAATCATATTCTATCACATTTTTCATGTTTTTCCAATTGTATTATTTTTATGAATTTCCTATAATATGGGCATGGCAAAAATACCCGACCTTTTTATTCGTGCAGAACACGCGGATTTGATGAAAAAACTAAACGCGTGGGATATTGCGTATCATCAAAATGATGCGCCGGTTGTTGACGATGCGACATACGATGCGGCAAAGAAACGCGCACTGGAGATTGAGACCGAATACCCGGAACTGGCCACCACTGGCGCATCTACGCATGTTGGTGCGGCACCATCCGCAAAATTCAAAACATATTCGCACAGTGTCCCAATGCTTTCGATTTCCGATGTGTTTGATGAACGGGAAGTTGCCGATTGGTTTAACAAATTACCAACCAAGGATTTGTTTATTGAATTAAAGGTTGACGGCGTATCATATGCCGCGCGGTATGAAAATGGCGTGCTTGTTCGTGGCCTTACGCGGGGCAGTGGGGTTTCCGGCGAAGATATAACCGAAAATTTGAAAACAATTCCCGATATTCCACAAAAACTTTCGGGCGATTTCCCAGATGTAATAGAGGTTCGGGGCGAGGTTTATATGTTGCGTGATGATTTTATCACGTTGAATGCCACGGCGGAGGAAAAGGGCGACAAAGTTTTTGCAAATCCGCGTAATGCGGCGGCGGGGTCATTGCGGCAACTAAATCCGCGTATTACGGCAATGCGGCGGCTTTCGGCGTTTGGTTATACATATGGCGCGGTGTCTGCGCGGACTTGGGATACGCAATCACAGTATTTTGATAAATTGGAATCGTGGGGTTTTAAGACCACACGCAGATGGGCGCGGCATGCAAAAAATATGGATGAAATTCAGGCGATGTATAACGACATAATCTTGTCGCGTGCCGATATTCCGTTTGATATTGATGGACTTGTTATCAAGGTGAATGATGTAAAGACTCAGGAACAACTTGGCGCCCGTGCCAACAGTCCCCGGTGGGAGGTCGCGTATAAATTCCCCGCCGCGCGCGCGGTGACAACACTGCGCGGGATAACGGTTCAGGTTGGACGCACCGGTGCACTGACGCCCGTGGCGGAATTGGAACCGATAAATATCGGGGGTGTTGTTGTGTCGCGTGCAACATTGCATAACGCCGACGAAATCGCGCGCCTGGGGGTGCGTGTTGGGGATCGTGTCACCGTTCAACGCGCCGGCGATGTAATTCCGCAAATTATCGGGGTCGCCGAATCCGCACCGAATGCGACCGACTTTGTTTTCCCGACGAAATGTCCGGTGTGTGGTGGTGATGTTGTTCGCGCCGACGGCATGGTTGCATATCGGTGCGTGAATACGCTTTCGTGTCCGGCGCAAAGGATTGGCGAATTGGAACACTTTGTATCGCGTGGCGGGTTTGATATTGACGGCCTTGGGGAAAAGCAATTGGAAAATTTTACCTCCCGTGGTTGGATTGAAACGCCCGCTGATATATTTACAATTATTGAACGGCACGGTAACGAGATAAAAAAACTGGACGGGTTTGGTGACAAATCTGTGTCGAATTTGCGTTCCGCAATTGATGGGGCGCGCGACATTGAATTGCACCGTTTTCTGTTCGCGATTGGAATCCCCGACGTGGGCAAGGCAACCGCGAAACTTTTGGCACACGCGTTTGGTGATTTGGCATCATTACGCGATGCAACCGTGAACGAATTGATAAAGATTGACGGAATTGGCGAAATTATGGCGCGTGAAATCGTATCGTTCTTTCATAACGAACGAAATATCGCGGTGATTGATGCATTGTTGCAACAGGTGACGATTAAAACACCCGATATTAAAACTGTTGCGTCCGCCGTGTCGGGCAAGAAAATTGTTTTAACGGGAACACTTTCAAAATATGGTCGCGACGCCGCACGTGAAATTTTGGAACGCATGGGTGCACGCGTGCAATCCAGTGTTTCACCAAAAACAGATATCGTTCTTGCGGGCGCGGATGCGGGGTCGAAACTTTCGCGTGCAAATGAATTGGGCATAACGATTTGGACCGAAGAAGATTTTGAAAATGCAATGCAAAAGGCGGGAATAAAAAATGGCGGACAATAAAAATAAAGATAAAAAGAAAGACAAAAAACCGATTTCTTTTCGGCGGCGGTTATTGGTACTATGTTTCAACTTGTTTTTATTTTGCATTGTTGGTGTTGCGCTTTATGTGGCCGTGATATATTTTCGCATGCCATCATTGGACACGATTTTGAATGAAACGCGCGCGCCGGCGATTGTCTTTTTAGATAAAGACGGCATGGAAATACGCAGTTCGAATAAGATTATGGGAACACCGGTGTCGACCAAAACCCTCCCCCCCCATGTATGGCAAGCGATTGTCGCCATCGAAGACAAAAGGTTTTTTGAACATGGCCCCATCGATATGCGCGGAACTTTGCGCGCATTGGTGTTGAATCTGGTGCGCGGGCGTTTTGCGGTCGGTGGTTCAACGATAACACAACAAACGGCAAAAAACATATTTCTTTCGCGTGATAAAAAAATTTCGCGCAAAGTCCAAGAATTGATACTTTCATATTGGCTTGAAAATCGGTTTGATAAAAATCAGATTTTGGATTTGTACATGAATCGCGTGTCATTGGTTGGCGGAATGCGCGGAATTGATGCGGCGGCGCGCGCAATGTTTGGTCGCGCGGCAACGGAACTTTCTATTGCGCAAAGCGCCCAGATTGCCGCAATGTTAAAGGCACCCACGATTTACAGTCCATATCGCAATCCGGAAAAAAATATAGCGCGGGCGCGCACAATACTCCAAGAAATGGCGAACCAGGGTTATATTGACCTTGCAACCGCGCACGCGGCGGCGGCGGAATTGGCACCGGCGACGGGCACGGCGGACACGAACCTTTATCGTTACTGGACGGACTTTGTCGCGGATGAATTAAATTCGCGAATTGGGATAATGAATTCCGATATGTTTGTTCACACGACACTTGATTCAAAAATGCAAAATAAAATCACGAATGCCATATCATCAAATGTCGGCGTTCACCAAGGTGCGGCGGTCGCCATGTCGCGCGATGGCGCAATACGTGCGATGGTGGGTGGAACGGATTATAAGGTAAGTCAGTTTAATCGTACAATCGCGCACCGCCAGCCGGGCAGTGCGTTTAAGCCGATTGTGTATTTGGTTGCACTTGAAAATGGAATGAGTCCGGAATCGACGGTAAATGATTCGCCTTTTGCAATCGGTGATTATAATCCAAAGAACTATAATGAACATTATTACGGCGATATTACACTTGCGACCGCGTTCGCGAAAAGTGTAAATTCTGTGCCGTTAAAATTGGCATCGCTGTATGGTCTTGATTCTGTGCTGTCCATGGCGGGGCGTTTGGGCGTTGGAAATAAATTGCGGCGCGAATTTTCAACCGTACTGGGGGCGTCTGAAATGACACTGTTGGATTTAACAAATGTCTATGCGGTGATATGGAACGCGGGGGAATCGGTGCGACCATATTCAATAACGCGCGTGACGGATGTGCATGGAAACACGCTTTACGAACGCAACCCATCGGACAGTATTCGCATTTTATCGCCCCAAACGGTCGAATATATGACGGAATTATTGGCGGCGGTGACATCACCAAATGGCACGGGACACTATGCAATGGCGCCAAACGTTATCGGTGGCAAGACGGGGACCAGTAATGATAACCGCGACGCATGGTTTATTGGCGCGACAAAAGATACGGTTTTGGGAATCTGGGTCGGTAACGATGATTTTACACCGATGGAATCGAACATAACCGGCGGCACGGTCCCCGCGAAAATCTTTCATGAAGTGGTAAAATAAAAATCCCCGCCGGTTATTACCCACAAAATTTTTCAAATTTTGCGGGGCCCTATTTGGACCGGCGGGAATGCGTTCGGTGCAAAAGAAAAAGTTTTATTTTGTCGGTTGGCTAACGAACATCAAAATCAGCCAAACAACCGCGGCAACACCAATAACGGCATAGACGATGTTGCTGACCAATGTTGCGGGGCCGAACAGCCATGCGACCAAATCAAAGCCGAATATGCCGACCAAACCCCAATTTATCGCACCGATAAAGGTTAGCGGTGCAAGCACATAATCTGTCAATCCTTTCATAGTTTTTCTCCCATATCTGTTGTTGATTGATGTCTTTTTTCTTAAGACGGTTTTATTATAACCCATGCGCGCCCACCACACAATACGAACAAAAACCTATTCCGCTTCTTTTCAAGAAGGGGTCCGGCCGAACGGCCGGGGGGTAGTTTCCTTTACTCTGTAATATCTTTTTTAATGGCCCGTTGGTCTTTATACAGCACATGCCGCCCCCAATAAACAAACGGCGTGTCCAAAAGCGCGATAATAACCTTTACGATGTATTGCGAAACTATCAACGGCCAAATGTCGTAAATGCCATAAAATGCGATGGATATAAAAATAACAGAATCAATGAACTGACTTGTTATCGTGGATGCACAATTACGTATCCATAAATGTTTGCTAATGAATTTCTGATTTGATTCTTTAAGGCGGTGAAACACGATAACGTCCCAATATTGACTTGCCATGAATGATATCAAACTTGCCATCGTTATGCGAAAAGACAAACCAACGACCGTTTCAAATGCGATCTGGTCCGTATAAAACGGTGCCGCCGGCCAATAGATCATTAAAACTGAATAGCCCGCAAAAATCAGCATCGCGGTAAAACCGTAATAGACCGTTTTGATCGCCGCCTTTTTGCCATAAACTTCGGAAATCAAATCCGTGACCAGGAACGAAGCCGCATAAATAATAACACCACCGGGCACATACAGGCCGAATATAGAAATCATTTTGGTCGCGGCAATCGCCGACACAACGGTCATCGTGCAATAAAGGGTCGTCAAATTGGCCCAATTGCCTTCTTTGGTTTTATGCATATAGCAAACGGCGACGGTGACAACCAATGTGACCAAAATCCAAAAAAAACTGAAAAACATAGGATATCCTGTGATTTTATTCATAGGGGATATTAAGCCAATAGATATCCAATGTCTAGATAAAACTTCGTTTTTTAATTTACAGCCGTGGAAAAAATTCACAAATTTACTTGACAACCGGTTTTTGTGTCCTATAATGGCCACGAATAACCAAAAGGGACACAAATGAAAAAGACGATTTTAAATGGTTTGTTCGGTGCTTTGTTTGCCACATGTGCGGTTGCGTCCGACGGTGGCGTGTACAGTGAAACCGAAACTTTCACGAACAGTGTTCGTTATAATACAAACACTGTGACCTATGTTGAACCGGCCCAGGAACGCGTTGCGTACACATATGCAAACACTTGCAATTCATGCGCACAACCGGTTCGTGTCAAGGCATATACCGAAGTCGTGGATCATTATCAGGTTTATCGCCCGGTCACGGTTTATGAACCGGCGGGGGGTTATTCCGAACGTCGCGTAATCCGTAATAACACTTGCGGACGTTGCAACGGATAATAGAAAATCCTTCCTTGTTTGTTATGTTGTTGGTGCCCGGCCAATTTGGCCGGGCATTTTTTTCATTATACTGATTATGTCAAATTTGATTTTGTGGAATATACATAACATTACTTGCGTTCGGGCCATCTATAAAGGTACCTCCACCAGCATTCATATAAAATGCGGTTTCTGGATTTGGGGCCGCCAAATCGTACATCCCAATCGCATTATCTCTGGTGCGCTTTGCAGGGACAAAACTGTGGATTAAATTATTCCCATCATAAAGTTTGAAACTATATAATCTATAAATACCATACGCAAATGCGCCAGAACTGTATCTACCAAATAGTGTGATGTTCTCTTGGGTGCTAAACGAAGTAGAATTAGAATATCTTGTGTATAATATTCCATCTATATAGAACCCATCAGATGACAATTCATAAACATGACGATTTAAATCAAAGTTAGGAGCTTGCTGAACAGAAGTTGGTCCAACACTATCAAACTGTGCAAAAGGGAATGTTGTATTAACAAATTTACCACTATTTGAACCGATAATGAACGCATTGGTATTTTGTGACGTCCTGCTGCCCAAAATATAACCATTATTATTATAACTAGATAACTGAAAGTCCAATACCACCCTTGTATTTAGATTGGCTTTTACCCCCGTATCAATATACTGTGTCCCCGTTGATTCAATATATTCAAGTGGCGTATATCCATCTGGTAAAAGTGTTTCTTCGGTCGCATTATCAATCGTCCACAACCAACATTGATTTGACACTGGGTCGCGGTCTGCACACACAAATTCATTTTCCAATCCGTTACGCAATGCCGCATTAAATGTTGACGCCTGTATCAGGTTATTTTGTTGTGCCGCGTATGTGCCCGTGTCTTGATATATTCCCTTTTGACCAAGTGTTCCCGGTGTGCCGGTATATGTCACAACAGTATTCGTATTTGCCGCACCGATTTCATCTTGTTTGTTTTCTAATCCCGTGTTCACCGCACTTACCGTTGGCAGGCCCGTATCGGTCGTGCTCGTTCCCAAACTTGCTTTTACATCGCGTGGTAAATTTCCACCCGCAACATTTGTAAATGTCATCGCCTTGCCATCGTTCGCACCGAATTTATCCTGGCGCGTGTTCAGTTCATCCGTCACATACTTTAACGATGTCACCGTGCTTTTGTCA
>OMPY01000018.1:31841-36811 GCA_900313105.1 uncultured Pseudomonadota bacterium | reverse complement strand
CATTTTGAATTTCATTGTGCAACGCACTATAAACATCTTTCAGCAGTTCCAACGACACCAATGCGGATTTAACCTGTGCTTCGGTAAGGCCTTGACTGGTTGCAAACGTGGCGGATGCCGTTGTTCCATCAATATAGTTCATAACTTTTTGCGCACCGGATTTTGCGGTTAACGCCAAATCTTTACCCGCGGTCGTGTAAACATTTGATGGATACCCGGCGGTATAACTCAATACAACGACCTGATTTCCTTTTGGGGCCGCATTCCCGGTGGCTTTTGCAGGCAACTTATTTTGTTTCAGGGCAAGGGAATTTGCCAAAAACATCCCGTTTATCAAATGACTACCGCTCCCAGCCCAATTGTTTGTGCCGTTTCCAAATGTTGTATTATATGCATTGATGGCGGGGGTATATGTAGCAGATATCCACCCAAGCGTACGAGTCATTTCACCTACTAGTTTGACTTCTGGAATCATATTCGTCACTATGGGATCACTATATAAATCTACCGGACTCAAATTTGAGTCATACGTTTGCCAATCCAAGATGGCGCGCTTTCCAATCACGCCATCTTCGTCTGTATCGGTAAGGACACTTTGGTAATCCTCTTCGGCGGCGGGAATCATATCCTGTTTCGTATCGACATATGCCTTAGATGCCACGGTTTTCTTGTCCAATTCCGTTGGTTCCGCAAACGACGGCGTCGCGAATAATGCCGCAATCGCAATCATCGTCATCCCGGCGAAGGCCGGGATCCAGTTTTTGCGAATGCAAAAACTTGCGTCGCAGACATTATGTTTTTCATCGCCTTGCGATGAAAAATCCCCTGCGGGGCAAGTCATCGCTATCGCGATGCCTGGGCACCGCGCTTCCGCGGTGTGACGATTCTCTACAATACCACGGGATACCGGCATGCGCCGGTATGACGGCAAATCTGTATTACGGCTAAATAAATTTATTTTTTTCATTGTGTCCTCCCCTTGTTTGTTGTTGAAAAAAACGTCGCCAAATGGGACGTGTCGGGGTGTTCAAAAATCATATAAGGTGATGATCCCAAGGCCTTTTGCCGAAGCATTATAACCGTTGGCACCCCAACAATAGGGGTATATCAAAATGACGGCACAGAATATCGGAAATTGTATGGATTACGACATAATGTGCCGACCTTATATTGGGTTTTTGAAGACCCGAAATTCAGAATCCCTTCTGACTTCGTTCTTATACTATCACGAATCGGGTTTGCGGGGCAAGTGGTTTTTAAAACGGTCGGTTTTTACCCGAATTTTTGGGTTATTTTTGATGCGTATGGGCGTATTTAACCAATGCGGCACGGTTTTTTAGTAATTCTTGTTCAATTGAATCGCGTCGATTTTCCAAGGCGTGTTTTTCATAATAATAATACCAAATTATCAACATTGCATCCCTGGTCAGCAGTTCTTTTACTGTCAAATCAGTTGCGTCAATCGGCTGTACCCAAGGCATGTTCTTGTAATAATATGGGTTAAAAACTAACTTTTTATTTTGGCCTATATCGCAAACAATTTTGTGCTGTGTGTCATCGTGGATTGTATCAATGCTGTATATTGGTAATGTGTCGCGATAATTTATTACTAGGTATGAACGATTCTTGATAAATTTGCAATAATTGCGCGTTTCAAAGTATGTATCCGTTGATTCCTGGGCATTTAACTTTGACATTATGCCGATTGTCACGATTGGTAAAATTGTTTTTAATATCTTTTTCATCTTGGAATCTATTGTGCGTAAAATATATGTGTTGTCAACAAAAAACCGCCATTCGGCGGTTTTTGATTGTTCGTTCCCAAACGATAATAAAATTAACGTTTGCTGAACTGTGTTGAACGACGTGCCTTGTGATAACCATAGTGTTTACGTTCGACAACGCGGCTATCGCGGGTAAGGAACCCGGCGGCCTTTAACGCCGCGCGTAAATCCGGTTCGGATTTTTCCAATGCCTTGGAAATTCCGTGTTTTACCGCGCCCGCCTGGCCCGATAAACCGCCACCCATAACCATGACGAATACGTCGTATGCACCTTCGCGTTTGGTGACCGCAAATGGTTGATTCAAAATCATTTGCAACACCGGACGGCGAAAATATTCGGCCATTGGGCGTTCGTTGATAACGATGTTGCCCTTGCCTGGCAACATATACACGCGCGCCACAGAATCCTTGCGCTTGCCCGTGGCATAGATTGCGTTGTTCAATTTTGGTGTTGCAACCGTTGTGGCGGATTTTTTCGCCGCGGCGGTTTTAGTTGTTGCCTTTGGTGTCGCCACCTTTTTTGCCGGGGCCGCTTTCTTTACAGTTGTCGCCTTGGCGGTTGTCTTTTTTGTCTCTGTTGCCATTATTCGCCCCTTTTGTTTTTACGATTCAATCCCGCAAAGTCAATCACAACCGGATTTTGTGCGGCATGTTTATGTTCCGCCCCCGCATACACATGCAGTTTGGTTAGGCGTTTATCCGCCAACGCAACCGCCGTGCGACGACCCATCATGCGCTTTACAGCATTTTTGACAAGCATAGTCGGCTTTTCAGCGCGCATTTGACCCAATGTGCGTTCTTTGATTCCGCCGGGATATGTTGTGTGCCAATAGAATTTCGTCTTGTCGGCCTTGGTCCCCGAAAGTGCAACCCGGTCGGCGTTAATAATGATAACATGATCACCGCAATCCATGTTCGGTGTCCATGTTGGTTTATTCTTGCCCCGCAAGATGTTCGCGGTATATGCCGCCAAACGCCCCAGCGTGCAATCGGTTGCGTCAATCAGATACCATTTGGCATCTAATTCGCACTTTTTTAACGATTTTGTCGCCACCATTTTTGTTTTACCCTTTGTTTTATTAAAAGTTCGTGGCACATTATTGCCCAAGCGTGCAGAAAAGTCAAGAAAAATCGTTATGGTATTATTATACCGCAAGTGTGTTTTTTAAAATGTTGTGTGAATTTGAACCGATGCGCCATTGGTGTCCGCGGAAACCCCAACCTGAACCTTTTTATCGGCGAAAAACCAACCCGATAGGAAACCGATTGCCGCACCCGCCAAAACATCGTGTGTATAGTGCCAACGGGATTCTACACGTGAAAAACCAACAAATCCCGCCAAGGCGTAAGTATAATGGCCTGATTGATGCCATAACGACGGTGTACAAAGGCGGCGTTGGCAAAGGCGTTTGCAGTGTGTCCCGATGGGAAACTGTCGCGCCCTGCCCCGTTTGGACGCATTTCGTGAATGCTATCTTTTAGACCGTCTGTTATCGCAGTTTTAACTAAATTCACCGCGATTAAATCACGTAGGCCCCGCCAATCATAATCGTACCATGTTTCCCAATCAGAATTATAGACTGTTGCACCAAATGAATAGACGGGCAAAACCTTGAACGAAATAAAATCACCAATGTCGCCGATTGTGGATGCGTTTGCCGCATGTGTAATTATCATAAAAAGTGCAGATGCAAACAGGTGCTTTTTCATATCTTGGTTCCGTCGTTTAGGAATAATATCCGTTTCGTAAGAAAAACGCAAGTGGTTGTTTGTGTGCTTTTTATGGGGAAAACATAAAAAACTTGATAATCGGGGATAAGTTTGGTAATCTTGGCGTTGTCGATTTATTCCAAAGGGGCGCGATATGGCATCTGATGATATAAAGAAAGTGATTGAACGCGAAGAAAAATGGCAGGCGCGATGGCGCGATGCGCGCGCGTTTGTGCCGAAAAACGACGGGTCAAAGCCGAAATACTATAATTTGATTGAATTCCCCTTTCCGTCGGGTTCGGGATTGCATGTGGGACATATGTTGCCGTACACGGGGATGGATGTTATGGCGCGGTATAAACGTATGCGTGGGTTTGATGTATTGTTCCCGATTGGGTACGATTCTATGGGAATTTCGTCCGAAAAATACGCAACAAAAATTGGCAAACATCCACGGGATTCCGTCGCAGAACTGATTAAAATCTTTGAAAAAGATATTTCCGTTATGGGGCTTTCGTTTGACCCGGAATCAAAAATTGCGACATCGGATGCGGAATATATCAAATGGACACAATGGATGTTTATTCAATTCTGGCATGCGGGTTTGGCATATAAATCTGAATTGCCGATGAATTGGTGCCCGAATTGCAAGACGAACCTTACCAACGAAGAATTGGAAGATGGGGCTTGTGAACGTTGTCATGGGCCGGTTGAAAAGAAAATGAAATTGCAATGGAATTTGGCAATAACAAAATATGCGGACCGTTTAATTGATGATTTGGCTTTGGTTGATTATCCTGAAAAGGTTAAAACCATGCAAATCAATTGGATTGGGCGTTCGTATGGCGCGGATGTTGATTTTCGGGTCGGTGACGATATTATGACGGTCTATACCACGCGTGTGGATACCATATTTGGTGTGACGTTCTGTGTTATTGCGCCGGAACATAAATTGGTAAAAAAATGGTTGGATGAAGGCAAAATAAAAAATGCTGGGGCGGTACGTGACTATATCGCCGCGGCAAAGGCAAAATCTGAAATTGAACGGACAGATGTTACGAAAGACAAGACGGGCGTAAAGTTAGATGGTGTGATGGCAACAAATCCGTTTAATGGTCGTGAAATTCCAATCTTTATATCAGATTATGTTTTGGCGGACTATGGTTTCGGTGCGATTATGGCGGTGCCGGCACATGATTCGCGTGACTGGGATTTTGCCAAGAAATTCGGGTTGGAAATTATTCCGGTGCTTTCGGGTGGCGAACCCGATAAAGTATGGGAAGGTGACGGCACACATATAAATTCGTCTTTCCTTGATGGTATGGATAAAGATACCGCGATTGCCACCGCGATAAAATATGGAACCGAACGCGGCTTTGCGCGCGGAACCAAAAAATATAAACTGAAAGATTGGGGTTTTTCGCGTCAAATGTATTGGGGCGAACCAATTCCGATGAAAAAAAAAAAAAAATGCGG
>OMPY01000018.1:28829-31826 GCA_900313105.1 uncultured Pseudomonadota bacterium | reverse complement strand
GTATATGGAAGATTACAAGCCAACCGATACCGGCGAAAGTCCACTTGCGCGGGCGACCGATTGGATAAAGACAACCTGCCCCACTTGCGGCGCGCCGGCGCGACGTGAAACGGACACCATGCCACAATGGGCGGGTTCATCGTGGTATTTTATGCGTTACCTTGACCCGCGGAATGATAAAGAGTTTTGTTCGCGCGCGCAATTGGATAAATGGATGCCGGTTGATCATTATAACGGTGGAATGGAACATACAACGCGCCATTTGCTCTATTCACGGTTTTGGTACAAGGCGTTGGCGGATTTGGGCTATGTCCCGGGGGTGGAGCCATATAAAAAGCGCACCAGCAACGGACTTATTATGGGGGCTGATGGGCAAAAAATGTCAAAGTCGCGCGGTAATGTCGTGCCGTCGTCCGATGTGGTGGCGCGTGTGGGCGCGGATGCGTGCCGGCTGGCCATACTTTACCTTGCGCCGTGGGAACAGAATAATATGAATTGGTCCGAAGATACATTGCGTGGGGTTGAACGTTTCCTGCGTCGTGTAGAGGCGGCGAGTGATAATCTGACCGATGACGCGCCAACGGCGGAACAAGATGTTTTGATAAATCGCCTGGTGGCCGATGTGACCGAACGGCTGGATGGTATGAAATTTAACACTGCAATTTCGGCGATGATGGAATTTTTGAACGCGTTTTCGGGCGGGAAAATGCCACGGCGGGTGTATGAAGTGTTGATTCAGGTGTTAAATCCGTTTGCGCCACATTTGACCGAAGAAATGTGGGAAAAATTGGGACACAAGGAAATGCTGGTCTTTGAACCGTGGCCGACGTTTGATGCATCAAAGTTGGTGCAAACAACCGCCGTCTTTGCAATAACGATAAATGGCAAACGTGTCGGTGAATTTGTTGCCGATTTGAACGCGACCGATGGGGATCTGGCACAAATTGCGCGTGATACGGTTGCTACAAAACTGAATGGTGCGGAAATAATCAAAACTATCGTCGTGCCACGGAAATTGGTGAATTTTGTGGTAAGAAAAGTGTAAGTGGTTAGTGCTAGTGTTAGTGAAACCGCCCAAACGGGCGGTTATTTTTTACTATGTACATCGGATTTGTAGGGCAAGGATTAAGTGAAAACTGTGCAATTGATTGCACAGTTTACTTGAAACAAATGGTGTTTTATGGTATAATTTGCATCGAAATATGAAGAAGGAGGTTTTAAATGGCTGATAAAAAGCAATTGTTCTATGGGGTTACCCAAGATTTTCTTGAAGAACAAGAACACCGGGAACGCTTGCGCGCTCAAGAGGAAAAAAGTTTAGAACAGTTGCGATCCCAAGAAGCGGAAATCAGAGCTAAAGCGGAGGAACAGAAACGTAAGAATGATGAACGTAAGCTCGCTTATTTTAATTATATCAATTTTCGACCAACTGATGAAAAACGAGAAAGGAGCTCTTTGAAAGATGTTATTATGGGGGTTGGTGTGTTTATTGGTGTTTGGACCGCCATAAATTTATTTGGCCTTGGGGTTCCAGAAAAGAGATATGGTGATTATGTCGAGGATGGTGATGAGAAAGTGACTTTTAAACAGCGCGTTCGAGATGCCTTTTGGCCGATTTCGAATGGTTGGATCGTGGATCGTGAAAGTGATTATGTTATGGGTGGACAGGTTATAGAAGGCGAGCATTTTTATCGTTACTCTAAGGAAGAAAAAGGAAAGTTTTATCCGAGAAAAATTTGGTTGGTTAATATGGCGTTTCTGCTGACGGGGATATGCATAGTTATTGGTCAAATGAATAAAAATCGCAAAGAAAATAAAGTTATCAGAGAAAGAAACGAGGCAGGAAAAGCATATAATAATATCGCCATGGAATGTGTTGATATGATGATGGATCTTAAAGAGTTGGGGCGGAAACTTAATTTGAACGACATGGATATAGAGGATATTGTCGAAAATGTGCCAGGTATCATATCGAAAATGGCGGAATCGGAACGTATTTATTTTGATATGTTGATGAATGGTGAAATAGATGTTCAGAATAACAAGTCGTTTCATGATATGGCACTTGCGATTATGGAAGGGCATTTGAAAAAGCATCCCGAAGATTTTGCACAAGTCTTAGAAAAATTTGATCAAAGAACGATACCCCAAGGGTTGATGAATAAATATGGGAACGGTCGTAGTTAAATGAACACCGCCCAAATGGGCGGTTTTTTGTTTGCATTTTGCACTAACCACTAACACTACGATATCTTTTCAATCCGGCGGCGGCGTTTTTCGCAATCGTCGAAAGGGCTTTCCAAAAATGCCTGGGCGCATAGAAACGCCATTTCAATGTCAATATCGTCTGCACCAAGTGCCAATACATTTATATCGTCGTGAAATCTATCATCGCGCGCCTGGTCCGGCCTATCGCAACGTGATGCACGGATATGACGATAGCGATTCGCCGCAATTTGAACGCCCGCACCCGTGCCACATACCAAAATCCCGCGCGCATTCGGCGTATCCAACATTGCATCGGCAAGTGTTTTTGCAACATCTGGAAAATCCACCGGCGTATCTAAATCGTCTGTGCCAAGGTTTACCATGTTATACCCCAGTGCACTTAGCATTTCGATTAAATAGAGTTTTAACCCTACCCCGCGGTGGTCGGCGGCAATAAATACCTTGTCGATATTTTTATTCATCTTTATTTATCCTTGCGCTTTGCCAATTTGCATTCAAGTCCCGTATTGGCGGTTATATTTAATGTTCGATACGACAATGTGCCAATCATTTGTGCATGACTAAACACATTTGCAATATCAACCGTCGCCGGACCGTTTAGCGTTCCGTGCAAAAACAGGTTTGTTGCCTGAATTTTTCCTTCGACCACGCCACCACGACCGATAACAATTGTGTCCGCCGTGACATCGCCAACAATATGGCCGTGGATTTGGACGCTGTGGTCGGTTTTGATATCGCCGGTCAGTTTGTTTTCCGGATAGTCCTTGT
>OMPY01000018.1:14227-28811 GCA_900313105.1 uncultured Pseudomonadota bacterium | reverse complement strand
CGTTTGTAAATGCCAACATTTTGTTTTATTCCTTTACGAATTTTTCGGGGTCAAATGGATTTCCCTTGTACCGTATTTCATAGTGCAAGTGTGGACCCGTTGACCGCCCCGAAGAGCCCCCAAGTCCAACAATTGTTCCCGGACGCACCCAATCGCCACGCGATACCGCAATTTTTGACAGGTGTGCGTACAATGTTGTGAACCCAAGTCCGTGGTCGATTTCAACCGTTGTGCCGTATCCAACGCGTTCGCCCGCCGATATTACGCGGCCCGGCGCCACCGCCATAAGTTCGGTGCCAATTTTTCCGGCGAAATCGATACCTTTGTGTTGTTTTTGTTCGCCGGTAAATGGATCCTTGCGCCGGCCATACTTTGATGTGACGCGGACATCCTTTATTGGCGCGCCAAGTGGTAATGTTTTCTTTAATTTGCTAAGGCCGTTCCAAAGTGTTATGTTATCCGCCAATTTTTGATATTTTTCGTCCAATTCTTTGTCGATTTCAAGCGGATTGAATACCGCACCAACAAATTGATTGGAAAACCGATTCGCATTTTTAACAAGCGTTGCCTCCGACAGGCCCAATGTCGCAAGTGTTCCGTTTATGTGGTGCAATTCATCGCGTAATTCTGCAACCTTGTCACCGGCAAGTTTGGAAACCGCATCAACGATTTTATTGTCGGCATCAATAACCTTGGCCACGGTTTCAAGTAATTCAATGTCGCGCTTTTTAATTTCAATGTTTTCCGCCAATGTCAATTCATATTCAACCGCCAAATCCGAAACCTTGGTATATTCGGGGGCGTATTCTTCATCGGTGAACATTTCGGTCACACGCGTTTTAAGGAAATCTAATTCCCCCCATGTTTTAAGGCGTTCGTTAATAAGCGCCTCTTTTTCTTCGGTGGTAAGTTTTGTATCTTTAAGCAATTTGTCATCGATAACATTGACGTTTTTGGTAAGTTCATTGTATTTTTCAAGGTATTTTCCAAGGTCAATCATGTGATGCGCGTATTTTTGCTTCATATTTTCTAACTGAACCGTCCGCATTTGCAGCATTGGGCGATGATATAAAAATACATAGGTTGACCATGTGGCCCATACAAACAGGCCTATTTTGCCGCAAAATTTAGTAAAACGCCAAAAACTGCTCTGTTGAAAAGTGTAAACATTCCCGCGTGGCGTGTCCATAACGGTAAATTCGCGCGGTGGAAAAATTCGCGTGATTATGCGCCATATTGCCCGGAAAGGTGCGGTTATGAACGCCCAAAGTGATGTAAAATATCGTGTTATAAAATTTATCATAACTATTAAATCATAGAGCAATAATCTGCAATAGTCAAGAAATCACATTTAGGTCCCGGATATAATGTCTTTGACGGGGTGGCCGTCACGCAAAATGGTGTCGCAATTCATGGAAAGGGGTGAAAAAATCGTCGTATGTGATGCGCGACCAACACGTGCGGACAGCAAAACCCGTTCGGCGGTGTTTTTATTGCTAAATAACGGCAAAATTTTAATATCGCCACAATGCGCGGACATTTCCGCGATAACGGTTGCACATTCGGCGGCATCGACGATTGTTGCAAATGTGCCGTTTGGACGGGTGCGTGCAATGCACCGGCGTGTCCAAAGGGTTAAATCGGCGTTATGGTGTGCATTGTGCGCCGCGGGCATTCCCTTGAAATATGGGGGGTTTGTTATAACCAAATCAAAGATTTTATTTGTGCGCCATGATAATATATCGGCATTTATAAAGTCGGCATTTTTACCGTTTAGTTCGAAATTTTGCCGCGCCGCCGTCAACATTTCATCGGATACATCAATTGCGGTCATGTTAATTCCGGGAATTCGCGCCATAAGGCAAAGTGCAACCGCGCCCGTTCCCGTGCCAACATCCAAAACCGTTTTGGGGCGCGTGTCCACAAATGCGGCAAGCCATACCGCATCAGATGTTGGGTTATACGGGCCAAATTGCATTTTGACCCGGCCACCCATTATGGTAAAAAAGCCTTGTTTTTTAGTCATATATGTATAATAATCTTTTCAAATCAAAAGGCAAGTTTATGTTTCAAGATAATGTTGTGGTCAGCAGTGCAATAAGTGCGTTTAATAACGCCGCAATTGTTGCGCCGGCGTTCTTTTGGAATGCGGTGTTGTGCGCGCCGTTGTTCATAGGCGTATATTTGTTTGGGCGTTTTTATGGAAAAAAACTTGGGCTTGCGGATTTCATAAATCCGGAACGAATTGCGTTTTGGTGCATTATTATGGTCGCGCTTTGGATTGTTTTTATGGGCGGAAATTATGATGTGTTGCGTGACGGGGTGTCGCTTTTGCCGTGGGTGACGGCGGGAATTTTGTTTGTTTCGTGCGTCTTTATTGGAACGAAAACGCGCGCGGTGCCGTTGCCGATATGGTATGGAAGTGCGCGCGCAAGTATGCGCCGCCGGTGGTGGGTAAATGTCGCCCTATTCTTGCTTTTGATGGTGCCGGTGGGATTTAGTGATACACTGCACTGGTGGGGACCGATTTTGCAGGTTGGTGCCGTGTGCACCGGGCTTTTGATTGGGCGTTGGCGGGCATGGCGGTTGCGTGGGGTTTTGTGCATGTCGGCGTTGATGTTTGTGGCAACAATCGCACTGTTGATGCAACCGGAATTTTTTAGGTTTGGGCAACTTGGTAACCTGACCCCGATACATTTAATCGGAATTATGATGACGGGGATACTGATTGCTGCGGCGGTTGCAACGGATATTGTGCCGGCATGTGGGCGGATTCATAAAAGTGCGTTTGTTAAACTTAAATGGCTTGTTCGATTTGGAACCGCGCTGTGTTTGGTGTTATTTTTACTTACCGAAGCGGTACCGATTTTCATTGCGACCGCGTTTATGGCGTTTGTCTTGTTTGCAATGTCGGTTTGGCATCGTGAATCTGTCGCGGACAGTGTGCGCGGCAAAATGATGGGACTTGCGGTCATAATGTTTGGAATTTTGATTGATGTGCCGACGATAAGTGCGCTTGGGTTGTTTTGGATTGCGGTTTTGAATTCCGAAGATGTTCGCCCCGATGCGCGATTCTTGTTATAATTCGTTATATTTACTGAATAACAAAATTTCTGTGTGTGCGGTATTATCCATATAAAATATGGGGTGATTATATGACAGAAATACATCCAAGTGCGGTTATACAGCCGGGCGCAAAGATTGGCGCGGACTGTAAAATTGGGCCGTTTTGCATTGTCGGACCCGATGTCGTGTTGGGCGATCGGGTTGAATTGGTGTCGCATGTGGTTTTGGGTGGCAAAACCAGTATTGGCGATGATTCAATTATTTATCCTTTCGCGGTTCTTGGCGTCATGAGCCAGGATTTAAAATGGCAAGATGAATCCGCGATGACGGGGTTGCGTATTGGAAAGCGTTGTAAAATTCGTGAATATGTGACAATTCATTCGGGAACACCGGCGTCGGATGGAACGGTTATTGGGGACGATTGCCAAATTATGGTGAATGCACATGTTGGTCATGATTGCAAGGTGGGAAACAGTGTGGTTATGTCTAACCTGGTCCAGGTTGCCGGTCATGTTGAAATCGAAGATTTCGCAATTTTGTCCGGTGGCGTTATGGTTTTGCAATTTGCGCGCATCGGGCGCAACGCATTTATTGGCGGAATGTCGGGCGTGCCAAATGATATTTTACCATATGCGATATATGATGGGCCGCGGGCGACATATCGAACGATAAATCGTGTGGGACTGATGCGGCACGGGTTCACGAACGAAGATATGCATGCAATTCATTCCGTTTATTCGGCGGTGTTTCGTGAAACGGGCGGCACGGTTGCGGAACGCTTGGCCCGCGTGCGCAAGGAAGTAAAAAACAACAAATACGCAATGGATGCGATTGATTTTATTGAAAACCGTTCAAAGCGCGGAATTGGAACGACCGGAAATGCCGAATAAAAAAATCTTTATCATTGCGGGCGAAGTGTCGGGTGATGCATTGGGGGCGCGTATAATGCGGCAAATGCGGAACGCGGAATTTGCCGGTATTGGTGGTGCGGAAATGACGGCGTGTGGATTAAAATCCATCTTTCCAATGTCTGATTTGTCGGTTATGGGGGTTATAGAGGTTTTGGCGCATGCACGCACACTTTCGCGGCGTATAAATCAGACCGTCGATGTGATTATTAAATATGCGCCGGACACGGTTTTAACAATTGATTCGCCGGGCTTTGCGCGTTCGGTGATAAAAAAATTGCGCAAAAGTGCGCATGCCCGTGAAATGATTGCGCGTGGCCTGCGGTTTCATCATGTTGTCGCGCCCCAGGTTTGGGCCTGGCGTCCGGGGCGTGCGAAAAAATATGCGCGGACGTTTGATAAACTGTATGCGTTTTTTGATTTCGAAGTGCCCTATTTCACCAAATATGGTTTGGATACGATTGCGGTTGGGCACCCAATTGCCGAAGGGTTGATTGGGGGCGATAAACCACGGGTGGCGAACGATAAAATTATAACACTTGTCCCCGGAAGTCGCATGGGCGAAGTCAAACGTTTGTTGCCGGTATTTCGTGAATTTATTGAAAAGATTCCAAATGCGAACGGATATAAATTTGCGATTCCGGTTGTCGAAACAACCGCGGAATATGTGAAATCGGTGGTGGCAAATTGGAATGTTCGGCCTGAAATCATACCGGCGGCGGCGCGATATGACCTTTATCGGCGGACATATGTCGCCGTGGTGGCAAGTGGAACGGTGTCCGCGGAACTTGCCATGTTGCATGTGCCGGCGATTGTGGTTTATAAAATGAACAGGGTCACAACATGGATTGGACATTTGTTGATACGTGTGCGATGGGCGTCGCTGGTAAATATCTTGTTAAATCGCACGGTGTACCCGGAATTTTTGGGCGAAAAAGCAACGGCAAAAAATATCGCGCATGCGTTCGATAAAATGACCGTCCCGGGCGCACGTGAAAAGATTATTTCCGAATTGCGTGCGGCGGATAATATGTGGATACGTCCCGAAGGCGCGGCAAGTAAAATAATAGCGGAAAGTGTTAGTGGTCAGTGTAAGTGATTAGTGAAAACCGGCGCATCGCGCCGGTTTTTAGTTATATTGTGTAATGCCGTCGGGAACGCCATCCGGAATATTAGATGCACAGTCGGAACCCTGGTGGTGGAAAGGACAAACTTGATTAGTTGTACTGTTGACTGTTGCATCACACCAATCGTAAAATCCTAGTGCAAGGTTATCGTTAGTATTGGGGTTGTTGCCACTATCGCTGCATTTGCGAACATTTGTATCGTTGTGGTTATCTATGGGAATCACGGCTAAGCATTTTTCGCTCATTCCTTGTTTACTTCTGCGGCCGCCGTTTTCCCAACAAGAACACCAGCCCCATGTATCTGTATCAATATTGTTAACGAAGTTTCTGGGGCATATATTTTCTGCGAAATCTGAATGTATTCCATATTCTGGTGTAATTGCACTGTGCCCCATATTGACTTCATGTGCGTCTAACTCATCAAAATTTAATATACATGTGACACCATACCTTTCGTGATCCACAAACTGTGCTTCGATGAATTTGCCTTCGACGTTCATGCATTGGGTAATCAGGTTGTCGATGATTTGATTATAAACCTCGGTCGCGACACCGGTCGGGCGTAGGCGACGATTTTTAAATTTATAATTTGGGGCATCCCACGGAATTGTGGTTACACCATCATCCAATTTTGCCCAACCATATCCGTATGTATCAAGCCCGGAATGTGTGGGTTTGGTATATATATATTGCCCATATCCATCCATACCGCGATCTGCGATTATGGCGTCCATGCCGCCGAACACCAATTCAACCTTGTCTGTGCAGCTTGGGATTTCGGCAACGCGTTGTGCGCATTTGGAAACATAGCCCGGTTTTCGTTCGCCGGTTACGTCATATTCATAAAGCGTGAACCAATCAAGTGCCGATATGCGTTTTTCCGTTTCTGGGGTATTGTGATTTGATACTAAATCATCAACCACACCTGGTTGAAACAGACCACTGCCGGGATAATAAAAGTTTTCATAATTTGCACCGCCGAAACTGTCAAAGCATTGTTGCACCACGGCGCGACATGCCGCGGTTGTATCGGTATCGGTTTGGTGGTCAATATATTCCGCAATTATATTGGTGTTATCAAACATATTGTTGCAAGATTCAATATAGTTATTACACATTTCGCGGGTAAGGACGATTTTGTCCGGCAAAAGTGATATTTCGGTTGTCCCGTCGATAAGTTCCGCCATCGCCGCGGTTATCGCCGTTTCGCGGTCATCATAACAACTTGAAATAAAATCAAGACACCCGGTTTTGATCGTTTGAACCTTGGACTTTTGGGCATAGTATATATCAAGCAGTGCCTTGTCCAGGTATTCCGCCCAAACCGTATCCGCAATTTCGGTGCACTTATCAAGTGCGGGTTCCGCGAATTTTTTTGTTTTGCTTTCAAAGTTTTTAACAAAATTACGATTGTCAGGATTCTGGGCCAATTTTTGATCGATATTATCTTTGTTCGGGTTGAATTTTAATATGTCTTGCAATTCATAGAATCGTGCCACGCCGGCAATTGGCGCGCCGGTCGTCACATCAATAAATTCGCCGTTATCAAGACACCGGTGGTAATTTGCACCACAAACTTCCTCGCTAAGGACGGCGGCCTCTACATTCCCGATACAGGTTGCCATGTTATCCGAATTGTGTTTGTTGCGGTTTTCAATTCGCGCAAGGTCCAACATCGCCCCGCTTTCGCGCACGGCGGCGCGCAAATCTTTTTGTTTTGATTCAAGTGCGGTTTGCACAGTGTTGCAATCTTGTTCAATGGCCATAAGGTATGCCGTCACCGCGCGTTGCAGTGATGCATTGTTGCAATCGGCGGCAACGATATTGCGACATGACGGATATACCGCGTTGTAAAGTTCCGTGCCGTTATATGACGCGATAACCGCGGCCGTGTCGGTAAGGCCGAACATATTCACCGTGTCGAACGATAAATTTATGCTGTTTAAATCAGACATTGCGCCGCCGACGGTTGTGTCACCACCACGGATAGAATTCATGATTGCGGTAAGTAATGCCTTGGACGCGGATGTGTCTGCGGCAAGCGCGTTTTCACCGTCGGACGCGGTGTGCATCGCCGTCGCCTGGGCCGCGGTAAGGCCCACGGCATCAAGATTTTCGGTAAATTCTGTGATTTTGTTATTTGTATCAATTATGTTTTGGCGCGTGGACATTAAATCGTAAATTCGCGAACTGCACGAGCAGCGTCGATAGTCGTCATTTTTCAATTGGCAAAATTGGTCCATGCATTGAAAGTATGCGGTTTTGCAACGCGCGTATTCCGCGCCGGTGCGGGTTTCCATAATATCGGCACTTGGGGTGCCGGCAATTGTGGCACGACCGATTTGTACCGTGCGTCGCGGGGTTGCCGGGGTTTCGGTGCTAATGACGCGGGTGCGGGTATTGCGTGCGGTGCGTGGCGCGCCATTTACGCCAAGTGTGCCGGCGCGTGCGGCGGTATTGCGTGTGGCGCGTGCGTTTGGCGCGGAATTTTGTGGTGCGGTTGCGCGTGGTGTGGTGGTTGTGCGCACTGTGGTTGTGCCGGTTGTGCGTGCAATTGACGAAGTATCACGCACCGCAGAATACGCGGGCGCGCCAACAATCGGCCCAATAATTGCGCATAAAATTAGAATTTTATTCATCTCTGCGACAATTTTATCAAAAATCCAAAAATGGGTCAAGAGTAAGTGTTAGTGTTAGTGAAACGGCGCAAACGCGCCGTTTTGTATAAAAACTATCCGCTAACACTTTTTCATTTTCTTGTTGCAATGTGCGTAAAAGTGGTGTATTATGTGGGCGCATTGGGCATATGGCGGAACTGGTAGACGCGCTAGTTTCAGGTACTAGTGGGGCGACCCTTGGAAGTTCGAGTCTTCTTATGCCCACCACCAAATTTCGTTATTCGCTTTGCGAATTAAGAAATTTGAGTGCCGCGGCGTTCCGCTTGCGCTTACGCTACAGCGAGATTTGGCGAAGGCGGCCCAGGGTTTTAAGAAAACCCAGGAAAAAAGTTTTGGGGTTGTAGCTCAGTTGATAGAGCGCTACGTTCGCATCGTAGAGGTCGTGGGTTTGAGTCCCATCAGCTCCACCACCAATTTTTGTTATCGCGCGGCATTTGTCGCGCGATTAAAGAAAGGGTCCGGGGATATGGCGGAATGGTAGACGCTGAGGACTTAAAATCCTTTGGTCATTGCGACCGTGTGGGTTCAAGTCCCACTATCCCCACCACGAATTTTTGTTATCGCACGCGGTGCGCACGATTAAAAAAATTCAGCGAAGTCTCGGCGTAACGAAGTGGAGACGGATGCCGCGGCGGAGTTTGCAGCGCAAACGAAGACGGGCAACAAGACCACCCCGTCGCCGTTCGGCGCCACCCCTCCACAGGAGGGGAACTGAAAAAAGTTTTGGATGAGTAGCTCAGTTGGTTAGAGCATCACGTTCACATCGTGGGGGTCGCTGGTTCGAGTCCAGTCTCATCCACCAAATTTCGTTATTCGCTTTGCGAATTAAGAAATTTGAGTGTCTCGCCGTAGCGCGCACGTATATCGAAAATAATTCATCAAAGACGCATAATTCATTAACCAAAATTAAGCACCAGCGTAGGCGGACAGTGTCGCGGCGGAGTTTGTAATGCAAACGGAGACGGGCAAAAATCTTGGATAACAAATTATATAAAAATCCCCGCGGTATTGCGGGGATTTTGGGTTTGCTTTGACCGATTTTTATTAGAACAATTTAAACTTGTAATTTGTTCCGGCACGGAAAGACATCTGGGTTTTGTCACCCGTTGCCAAACCGGCACCCGCGTTAACAGACCAACGATCGGTAAGCCCCATCGCGGCACCAAACGCAACGGCGGATTGGTCATTGTAATAACCGTATCCGGCGCCGACGGAAACTTCGCCACGTTTTACGTTGGACACCGCAACCGATGACAATGCGGTTGCCGCCGCAACACCGCCAGACACGTTCTTTTCAAGCGTATCTACCTTGTGGTCGGTATAGGCGTTTGCCCGTGCCAATGTTGCCGCGTCGCCCGCCGCAAAGTCGTTACGAATTGCCTGTTCTTGGGCGGTTGCACGTGCAACTTCGTTATCGATCGCGTTTTGCAGTTCGGTATCGGCCGCCGCGAATTCACCGCGAACCGCATCATCGGCATCTGCAAATTCAGAACGGATAGCCGCGTCTTCGTCGGCGCGCGCGGCTGCTTCGGCATCGATATTGCTTTGCAATCCTTCGTCCGCCGCTGCGAATTCACTGCGAACCGTATCATCGGCATCTGCGAATTCAGAACGGATGGCTGCGTCTTCGTCGGCACGCGCGGATGCTTCGGCATCGATATTGCTTTGCAATCCTTCGTCCGCCGATTCACGTGCATCTGCTTCGTCGGCAACAACGGCTTCGGCAACCGTTTGTGCACGGTCATCGATTGTTGATTCGATTGGCGCATTATAAACATCGGATGCCGCATCGAACATTGCAGTGTTTGCATTAAAGTTGTCCAACGCTTGTTGATAATTACTATCCGCGTTGGTTGCTGTTTCGTATGCGTTGGTTGCCGTGGTATATGTGGCAAAATTTGTTGCCAATGTTTCTTGGGTTGCGGTATCTGCATTATATGCACCCAATGCTGCGGCATAGTTTGCGTTTTCCGCGTCCTGCATACCATTTAATGCGTCGGTGGCCGCGGTCAGGTTTGCACCACTGTCATTTGCATACGCATCAAGCATTCCCTGTAATGCCGTTTTTAAATCCGGATCTATGGCTGGGTTATCAAGGTCAACACCTTGACCATCGTTATCAAGATCTCTTACACCCGTGCCGTCTGCGGACAGAACATATCTGTGCCCTTCCCCGACTTGATATGAATACAGGCCGATTAAATCTTCGGCGGTTGTTGCATTGGTAATGGTTGTTGAACCACTGGTATATGCTGGATCTGTTGCATAATCTGTGCTCAATGCACGTGCGCCGGCATTACTGTCCAGTGTTATATATTGTTGACTGCCTTCTATGTTTTCATCGTATTGTGGATTTTCATAACTGTATGCGGAATCAACCACCGTCGTCCCGGCACTAAGGCCGTATCCATCGGCAACAGATACATTTTCGTATCCGGTCGTTCCTGCAACTGTACTTGCGGTATAATCACCGGCGGTATATGTATTGCCTGATTCAAGTGTTTCTGTTGTTCCATCGGCCAAGGTATATGCAAAGTTAGCCTGGCTAACACCGGTCGTGGTGTTTGAACTTATACCTTCATTTGCGGTTCCATTTGCATTTGTCCCGTCGTATGTAAAGTTTTGGGCACCCGGTGCGCCGTTTGCAACATTTTGTGTTGTTCCGCTATTATCTGTATAATCACCCGCAAAGGTTACATCTGTATTTGCGGCGGCGACCGATGTCGTTAGTGCAATAACACCCGCCAAGAATGCCCGTTTCAATACACTGCGGTATTGCGCAGACAATTCTTTGATAGTTGTTCTTGATTGTCTTAACATTTTTTTCTCCTTGGTTTAACGTTAAACTCTTAAAAGGCCATTCCTTTTAAGGCACGATGTTATGTTAAAAAAACCTAGGTTTTTTGACACCTTGTCCGGCCAAAATTCGGAAATTTGTAAGTCATTGATTTTACACAAAATAAAAATTTTGATTTTTTGAAAAAAAGTGTTGACTAAAAACCTAGGTTTTTTTCAACACTTGAAATTGAAAAAAAATCTACTATATTCAACCGTGAAACATGGGTGCTGAAATTTTTTCAGGCGCCTTTTTTTTATAATAAAAACATAAAAGGGAGTTATCATGATTTATGGGTATTGTCGTGTTTCAACAAGCCATCAAACCAGGGAAAATCAACACTATGTCATCGAAAATTTTGCAAAACGAAATAATATCGTTATTGATTCTTGGGTCGAAGAAACAATTTCAAGTGGGAAAAGATTGCAAGATCGTAAATTGGGAGCGTTGCTGACAGAATTAAAAGACGGTGATATTTTAATCACCACAGAAATTTCGCGTCTTGGGCGGTCGTTGTTAGAGGTTATGGGGATTTTACAAATGTGTCTTGAACGAAATTGCCAGGTTTGGACACTGAAAGAAAATTTTCGTTTGGGTGCGGATATACAATCCAAGGTTTTGGCGTTTGCGTTTGGGTTGTCGGCGGAACTGTCGCGGTCATTATTAAAAGAACGCGTGCGCGAAAGCCTTGCGCGATTAAAGGCCAAGGGTAAAAAACTTGGGCGGCCGGCTGGAATACAAGCAAAACATCTGAAACTTGACAGAAACAAAGAAAAAATAATAACTTTTATTGATATGGGACTTAGTAAAGCCCAAATTGCAAAAGAATTGCGTGTCAATCGGGCGACGCTTTACTATTATCTGCGAAATACAGATATATTTTAAACGCCGGATGAACCGGCGTTTTGTTTTCTATCGTAATCCCATTGTTCGACAGCATTCGTTCGCGGCGGTTTGCCAATCGGAAAATTGCTTTTCCGGGTTGCGTAAATCACGCCAACCCTGCCATCCACTGCATTTTTTCTTGATGCCGGTGCCACTGCATTTTACATACCGGCGCAACGAACATGTTTGATTCGACAATTTGCCCATTTCGGTTGTGCATTTGACAACAACGTTTTGGTTTCGTGCGTCGCCCTTGCCCAATTCGCGCGAAGATAAAACCTGGTACGCGTGGGCGGAAATCGCGGTTGATAGTATAACAACAAAACTAATGAAAAGTTTTTTCATTTGGTTCCTCCTTTGGTCTTCGTGTTTAATGTTAAATAAAATTGAAAAAAAAGACAACAGGTTTTTTATCGGGCGGTTGACCATGGAATATCGTTCATGAACAGCCAATAAAGCGATTGACTTTCGCCACCGGGGTTGCGGATAATCGGGCGAACAACATAGATATCAACATCGCATGCATGACGGTTTTCAGATTCCTGGGTTTCGACCAGGTCTTGGTAAAACTTTTGTGCAAAATCCATCGCTTGCAGGTATGCGGCATCATCATCTTCGGCAACCGCCGAATCGCCCGACCACATTAGCCACATACCATAGTTTACGATATTATCTTGGCCTTCGATATCGTCGGCGGACAGCAGCAACAGCGGCTTCATATTTATTCCGTTTGTGAATTCATCATTTTCAGTGTTTGTCCGATCATAGAAATCGCCAAGAATCCCCAGCACAAAATGCAACGCGGCAAGTTCTTCACCGACTTTTGCGATGCGGCCGGCGTTGCGCATTGTTGAATGAAACAGCCAGTCGCGCGCCCTGCCCGATTTTGCGCCTTGGCGGGCGACCTTGGCGGCGTTATCAAGCATTTTGCCACCGGTGTTTGCGGTCTTTATGCTTTTGCCTGTATTTTTTAATCCTTGCCATGCACGGCTTACCATATTTCCGGTGCGGGCCTTTTTAAAACTTTTAAGTTCACGCACATATTTTGTCACTTTTTTAAGTTCATCAAATTGCTTTACATATTCGGCAACATTTTTATCCGCGCGTGCCATGTCCGACATTGTTTTTTCGGTTTCGGTAATCGCTTTGCGGTTTTCCGCTATCATTTTTGTAAATTTTTCGGTGTCTTCGATTTTATTCACGCCGTCGCCCGCACGCCCCAGTTTCCACATATTGTCGGCTTTTAGTTTTCGGGCGGCCTCTAATTGTTTTGCGATTTTTTCATATTTTGCGGAACCCTTTGGTAATTTGGCAAGTGCCTTTTCAAGTTTGTCGATGGTTTTAATTGTTTTTGTCATATCGTTCATGTTGTCGATTTCTTTGGTTAGACGCGCAACTTTTAATGATTCACGAATATATTTTTGAACGTTTTCGATTTTCGTAAGTGTTTTCATATTCTTGCCAATTTTGCCGATAATCTTTGTCGCGCGTGCCGTTTTAATGGCTCCTTCGGCGGCGGCGAAACCACCGAAACTGACGACCGTAAGCGCAATATCAAGTGCAATTTCTGCAAACGATATCCAACGCAAATTTATATCGCCGGCAATATAGTAATTATTGTTATCGTCGTCATGTTTTGCGGTGTGTTCGCGCATAACCTTATGAATCATGGAATTGCGCAGTTTTGCGGTCATGCCCGAACGTGTGGAACACACGCCGTCCGTGTCGCGCGGGTACAAATTGCCGATATTATCAATGATATATTTCATTGAAACGGTATTGTTTTTATCGGGGCCGACCATGTCGCGCAGTGCGCCCGATTGCACAACCATAATTCCATACCATGCGGGTTCGGTATTCGTCCATGTTGCGGTTTCATCGAATTCGGAAACCGCGGGATTTGGATCGGTGGTTGGTAATTCCGTTTTGGTGGCAAGCATGAAACGCTGTTCCAAAACACGTGCTTGCGTTTCATAATTTACAATAATTTCACGACCGTTCGGAAAGGTGTATTGTATTGGTAAAAATCGTATAGTTTCGTTTTCGTCCGCATCCATAATTTCGGGGCAAGTTAAAACATCGCCCAATGTTTCGGCGGATTGAATCGTGTCATATATCCATTGTTTAACCGCGGATTCCGGTGCGTCTTCATCAATTTTATCCGCATTTTCATAAAGCGCATTCACAAAGGCATTACGCACACATGTCGTATTTGCCGGTGCATTCGCGTTCAGTAATTCGGCGGTCTGTGTAACCCCGCCGCCCGCCGCAAACGCAGAAAGGGGGAGGAGGAAGAAAAAGAGCAATTTTTTCATTGATTATTATGGCAGTAAATCGCTATGTGAAAATACTTCTTTGTCTACTATTTCATACTCTTTGTTACCGAGATTTTTAAGAACATACAAGACCCACACACGAGGTTTTGTATCGTTACACTTATCGGATATGCGTGGACCAGGTGCCCATTTTGTTACTGGACCGTTAAAATCTCTAAACCCTTTTATTATAGCAAATGCCTGGTCGTGGGTTAATTGCAACGGTGTGGCCCCCGAATCGAATTTGGCCGCATCCATAAAAAAGTTTATGGGCATATCTCCTTCCCGTCCGGTACAGAATGCCGGGAAATCGCCATTGTTTATAGCGGTTTCAAATATGGCGTTTACGTAACCTTTTTCGCTTGGGCTTTTTTTGCACGGCGTAAAACAATGATCCAAAATATCGTGATTATTTATTGCATTTTCACAGTCGTACAAATATCTTTGTGCGCCAGATTTATTATCAATTTTATCGCCAATATTTTTGATTTTATCTGGCGATTGTAATCTGCATTGCAAAAGTGCATAATTAGTAGCATCGCATTTATGGGTGGTCGAATTATAAATTGGTTTAATAGATGGGCATTTACACATAGTCGTAACATATGCTAACTCATCGATACTTAAATTAGATGTATCTGTGATTGGACATACGCATTTCTTTTTTGTTGTATCCCATTTTGACAGCCCGCGGCATTTGCAATCAGCCGAATCCATAAAATCCGATGGATAACATTTGCATGTTTTTGGATCGCGGTGATCAGCGATT
>OMPY01000018.1:0-14219 GCA_900313105.1 uncultured Pseudomonadota bacterium | reverse complement strand
CTTGCACTTTTCATCATCGGGATGTTGTTCGCAATATAATTTAACGCAATCGGGATCGTCCGGGCGGCGTTCACAGAACTTTTCAAAATTTTGCGCCCGTAACCGGTTAAAGAATTCTTCATCTTCGCCAAGGAAATCTGGTTTTTTGTATGATTCCAAATCTTTATACGGCTCTAGCCCTGCGGCGGTGTTAGCAAGCCGGTCCGTAAACGATAAATCCGCGGTTGTTTTTGGAAAATATTCCGCGTGCACACCGGCGGTTGGCGTTGTTATTGACTGTAATTTTTCAAGTTCCGCGGTGCGGTCGGCAACGGCCTTTTGCGCCGCCGTTTGTTTTGGCGCAAACGGATTTGCAATTTCAATGTTTGTTGGTTGCGATGCCGGTTTTGGCAAATTCACCGTGGACACGTTGCCGTATTCTTTTTGGAATTTGTCGAACGTGGAATCGATATATCCACCGCAAGATGTTGCAAAATTATGTCCCGGTAATTGCGACAGTTGTACCATTATTGTTGGGCGAACATCTGATATACGTAAGCTCCGACAATAATTATGTTCGGCGCAATATGATGTGACCAAATTTTCCACCACGCGATTACAATCGCCGGTATTCAAATCCGCACCGGTGGCATAAATTGGCTTTGGAAAGTTTTGGTTATATGGGCTGTTTTTATTCCAAAATGGATTGGACGAGTAATTCTTTACCGATTGAATTTCGCCATAGTTTGACAGTATCGCCGGTGCCGTGCCAACCGCGTACGCATGCGTGCCGGCGCATAACGCCGCGACCCACAGTGTAAACAAACAATTGGTTTTTTTCATTCTCTCGTTCGACCTATGTCATATATTATATCAAAAATGTGATTGTAATCAAAGATAAAAATCCACCGATTACAAAAAAAGGCGCGAATGGTATAAATTTCTGTTTCTTGCGATACGCCCATGTTGCCCCAAACCCGCACGCCAGTACCAACGCAATCGCCAAACCCGTTGGCCCGCACCAAAGACCGCCGACACTGATTAATTTTATGTCGCCCATGCCGATTGGGCTTTCGGCGTTCGGGTCTTTGTGGGTCAAAATTTTGTCGAAAATAAGTCCGACCACGGCCGCAAGCATATATCCAAATGCCATTCCGACCGCGCCCGATTCGATTTGAACCGGCCACGGATAAAATGTCGTGACAATTACCCCGATTATTAGCAATGGAAACAGGTATCCGTCCGGGATAATCCGCCGGCGCATATCGGTTTGCGCGATTTTATAGGTAAGCCCAAGCGCCATAAGAATTAAAACAGCAAAAAAAGACCAAAATATATATAAAAACATTATTTCCCCCTTGCGTTTCGAATCGGTTTTGTGTTAGTATATTGTATCATAAATGTTTAACTTGGGTTAGGATAAAATGAGTAAAGCGTGGGATAATAATATACTTAAAAAGTTAAAGGCCTTGGTGGGCAAGGGTTTGTCCACTGCGGAAATTGGTAAAAAATTGGGTCTTTCGAAAAATGCCGTCGTGGGTAAGTTGCATCGTATGGGGTGGAACACGGGGGCAAATGATTCGGATGCCAAAACGACCAAGCCGGTAAAAAAGACGGAAACGAAAAAGGGTGCGCCCAAAAAGGTGGATAAAAAGACACCGATAAGCCCCGTAAAAAAAGCAAATGTCGTGGCATCTAAGACCGTAAAGGCAAAGCCCGCACCGAAAGAAAAGACGGTCGCAAAGCCCGTGCCTAAAAAGACCGTGGGGCATGCAATCGCTGGTAAAGGTATTTCGGTGCATCAACGTATGGTGCAACATGCGTTGGAAATGGCGAACCTTAAACCGAATCAGTGCCGGTGGCCGATTGGTGACCCGGATTCGGAAAATTTCCATTTTTGTGGTCAACCTGTGTTTGTTGGAAAACCGTATTGCTATGAACACTGTAAACAGGCATATCAGTTTACACCGCCAAAAAAGAAATAACCCCGGGGGGATTCGAAAATGCCAGGAGAGAAAACAATGTTTCAAAATTTGCATCTTGTCGAATATGACATTGCCGGGAATGTTTTGCATGCGTGGTATAATTCCGATAATAAACTGGTATTCGTTGTTGATGAAACGATTGATGAATATAAACCTAATGTTTTGTTGGTTGTGCGGTCGGATGGAACGCGTCGCTGGGACGATTTGTTGCAGAATGTTTATAATATAGATTTGGAATTGATTCGACCAAAGCGTGACAATAAATATCAAAAACTTGATATAGAATATAGCGGAATCGATGTTTACGAAGATTTAATAGATGCCTATGAAAATCATGGGGATTTGAATGCGGCATTGGTTGATTTGGTTGATTTTCGTGATGCGGCGGTGCGACGTGCGGCGACGGTACGCCTTGCCAATGCCCAAGATGAAATTGCCCAGGCGCAAATTACCGCGGACAAGGCCGAACATACGATAAAATGCCTGCATAACCGTATGAACGTTTTGCGCGATAGGCTTAGTCGGCAAAAATCTTATGTCGGGCGCGAACCGACCAAGCAATCGGCATCGAGAATTTTACGTGTAGAGGCCCAAATTGAATCAACCGATGAAAAACTATTACGGGCCGAAAAACGGATTGAAAATGCCCGGCGGCGTATAGAGATTGCGACTGATGACGCAAATGCGGCGTTGGCTTTGTTGGCGTTGCGGCGGCCAATGGTCGATTTGGATACGGATGGGCCGCACCGGGTTGTGGACGCAAGGACGAAGAAATCTGATGTCGCAAAAATGCCCGTGACGGATGAAGATATTGAAACCGAAGAACCCCAGGATATAGATATGCCAAGTGATAAATCCGATGAAGTAAAACCACTTTTGGATAAAGATCCGGAAATTTTGGATGATAAAATTGCGTTTAAACCGGTGGATTTCGGGGATATCAAACCGTCGTATCAACCCGAATTAAAACGGCCATTGTCGCCCTATTCTGCGATGGATGATGAACCAAAGCCGGAAACGGTGCATGATGATGGTGATAAAAATGATGCCGCCTTTGGGTTTCCGGGTGCGGGCGATAATGATACCGATGATGATTCTGATAATGATGCGTTGCCGCGGACGGATATTGATGACTATGATGATGACGATTATTCGGATAATAAAAAGAAAAAAATTGATAATAAAGAACGCACGGATGATAACGATGCGGATGATTACGGGGACGATGAAAAAGAACCGGACGAAGAACGTGGAAAATCCGATGAAAAGCGTGGCGATGCGTATGATGAATATAAATCGGAAATAAAATCACGTGCGGAAAACGACTATGAAAAAGATGACGGCGAAAAATCCGAAGAATCCGTCGAAAAACGTGAAGAAGTTGTTGAAGAAGATGAACCGAAATTGCAAGAATCGCGCGATGATGAATACGAAAATGATTATTCTGTGAAACCGGTGACCCAAGATACGGTGGCGCAAGATACCGCGGCGGAATCTGAATTTGAAGATAATTTCGGACATATGAATTTTGGTGCGTATTCTGATAATGCGCCGGAATTTACGGAAAAAAAGTTTGATGAATCATGGGGTGAACCGGGGAGCCAAGATAAATCGGATGAACATGATGTGACCCCCGAACCCGTGATTGATACAATAAAAAATGTGGACGAATCTGTGCCAGGCGATGTTGACACGACGGGCCAGGTAAGCACCGCGCAATATGATAACCAGGGCATCAGTGCGCCACAGCGTCCCTTTTCACCAGTGGAGGTTCCAAAAATGCCAGAAGAAAGACCAATGTCACCAATTCAAAATAATGAAAAGCCGCGACCGGTTGGAGCAAAACGTTCGGGGGTTGGGTATTATATACTATTGATTTTGTTGATTGCGCTTTCGATTTTCACACTTTGGTTGTACCAGAAAAAGAACGGTGGAACGGTTCCGTTCCTTGGACTTGGGGAACGGACGGAATACACCGAACCGGATACGCCGATTGATGGATATGTTGAACCCGATGTGCCTGTTGTGTTGCCGACACCGGTCGATGTTTATGAACCGGATGCGCCCGTGTGGACCGAACCGGAACCCGCCCCGATTGTTGCGCCGGCGCCAGTGGATAAACCGATAGAGGTGCGTTTCCCCAACGATGATATTTTGCGCGGGCCGGAACCCGATGTGCGTGTGATAGAATCCGAAGAAGATGTTTTGGCACGTAAAGAACCGTATGGCGTTTCACGTGATGATAAACCAGTATTGGTAGAGGTGACAGAACCCGTTGTGGAAATTGTGACCGAAGAACCGGTTGCGATGGTCACGACCGTTACCGCGCCGGATGTTATTATCGAAGAAAATGTTGTTTCGGTGCCAATGCCGGTGGTTGGTGAAGATGTTGAAACGGTTGTGGAATATAATAATCCGGCAAATGTTGAATATGTGACGGAATCTTATGTTTATGATGCGCCACAATATGCCACTGCGCCGGAATATGTTCCTGCTCCGCAACCGCAATATGTGACGGAAAATTATAATTATGTTTCGGCGCCCGAACCGGCGGATGAGACGCGGCGCGATTTTAGTGTGCATGACGGCGGGCAATATAGTGTGACGGAAACGGTTACGTATCGTGCGGATTAAATAAATGTTTGATAATAAAAATATCGCACATTTTTGTGCGATATTTTTTTGCTTTGACATATATGAAATCTTTATTGCTTTTCAATCACGACCATTGCGACGGAAAAATTATCCTGGTCCGATATAGAAAGATGAACCGCCGCCGTCATTCCGGCAAGTTCTTTTAACGCATTGCGTGCGCCGCCGGCAATCATAATTTCGGGATGGCCGTTGTCGTCATGCACGACCGATATGTCGGAAAATGCAATATCATCGCCGAACCCGGTCCCAAGGGCCTTAAGGCATGCCTCGCGCGCGGCCCAGAAATTTGCAAGATGTTTTTCCGCGTTTGCGTTGTCGGCATCCGCGTATTCAAGTTCTTTTTTTGTAAAGATGCGTTGTTTTTTGAACGCGGACCAATCAAGAAAACGTCCCGATTCGACCAAATCGATACCGATACCAACAATCATAAGGTTTCCTCCCTTTTGTAAATTTGATATCGGAATATAGAAACTTTTTCCCGATTCGTGCAAGCATAAATTTCAATAAAATTTAATTTTATAAAATAATTGTTGCTTTTTATAATCATTATATTATATAATGAATTTGAACCAAAGGAGATAAACATGAAAAAAACAAATCTATTCCTTACATCTGTGGCGGTTGTGGCGGCGTTGTGCGTCGGGTCGGCTAATGCGGCACCGAATCATGGCGGTGGTCATCATGCGCCACGTCCATTCGTGACACATACGCATGGCGCACCGCGGCACGGTGGACACCATGTGACGCATCATAACCCGCCGCCGGCGCCGGTTGTTGTTTCGCATCACCATAATCACCACCATCATCACCATGGTGCACATACGGGCGATTGGATAATTGCAACGGCGATATTGCTGTCGGCATTGATATAAAGAAAACCGCTTCGGCGGTTTTTTTTTATGCGCGCATGTTTCACAATGTTGTCATCCCGCGGAAGCGCGGGATCACCGCATTACTTTCTTCCGTCATACCGCCGCAGGGCGGTATCTTGTTGAATTTCGACGTGAACACCAAGATCCCGCTTTTCAGCGGGATGACGGAAAGGGTATGGCGGGAAAAGTGAAGTGGTGGTTTAATTTATCTGTTTGCAAATTGTGAAAGTTTATATTATCATGCTGTCTGACGTCGGGGCGTAGCTCAGCCTGGTAGAGTACTTGCATGGGGTGCAAGGGGTCGCAGGTTCGATTCCTGTCGCCCCGACCATAAAATTCAAATCGGCCGTGCGCCGATTTTAATTTTATCGTGGGTATAACGGACCGAACATCGCATTGCCCCGCAATGCCAGGTTCGGAACAAGCGCACAAAGTGCGCGCAGTGAAAGGGGCCCATTCGCCGTTAGGCGGATGGGAATTACATGCCTGTCACCCTTTTTATAAAACACAAATGTTTTTTAGTTGATTGTATTACAAGTCCGAACAATCTCTAATATTTATTTCCACCCTACGGCATGTTTGTAGTTCTTCTTCTGTTTTATATATTGCTTTGTTGCATTGCTCATCGCCATGACCAGTTGGTGTAATATTACGTATATGGTTTGAAATATCCCCAGTCTTAGTTTTTATATAGTCTGACACGGCTTGCGCGCGTCGCTCTGACAAAACTTTATTAGATACAAAACCTGGTTTCGGTGGAATCCAATCTGTGTACCCATCCACATTGATGCATATTTTGGAGTTTAAATATTTCTCGTCTTTAAATGTATCAACAATATATGTTATATATTCATCCAGCGCTGAATGTGTTGATTTTAATACCCACTTACCAGAATCAAACAGGTAATTATCCTTGAAGGGGTTCAATTTCGGCAATTGCGGTGTTACTGTGACGCTTGGCTCTGATTCCTGCACAACCGTTTCCGTTATAGTTGGCGATTCCTGCTGTTGAATTTCTGGTTCTGTAAAAATAAACGCTTCTGGATATCGTCTTTCAATCATTGTTTTAATTTCTCTAAACTTCTCTTCCAATTCTTTATACTTTTTTACATGGTCTTTATTGATTGCGCGGTTGGCGACATATGACCCGACAAGTCCGACGGTGGCAAGTGCGCCTCCAACTAATAAATTTTGGTTTGTTTCGGCGCGTTGTGCGTTCCATTGTTCGGCATCCGTAACGTCCGGGTTCATCAGTGCGCGCGAAAGTGATGTGAAACCGCCGCTTTGCCGTTCCGCAGTTTGGTATTGATAAAGTCCCGTTTCGGCGCGGTCGTATAAAACCTCTGCTTCTATCCCGGGGCGCAGGTTTAGTGCGGCCTTGGTTGCCTTTAATTTATCCGCCAATTGTTTGTATTCGGCGTAATAGTTGGCCAGTTCATTTCCGCCCGGCAATGTTTCCGTGTCCCCAAGGTTCACCGATTGCCCACCGCCGTATTCGCATTTCATTGTTGAAACATATTCGGCCATTTTTTCTTCGGCATCATCATCGGCGATTTTTTCGGCAATCGCGCGCGCGGCCATCATTGCGCCCTCGCCCGTCGCAAGTGTGGAAAGTGCGGTTGTACCTTTATTCGCCCAGCTTTGGGCGTTGTCGTATTCATTGCGATATGCGTCTTCGGCATCGCGTTGCATAGCCATGTCATCCCGTTTAATTTGGGTTTTTATTTCCGGCGCATAGACGCATTTGCCGGTAGCGGCGTATTTTCCGTTTTTATCAGGTCCACCAACGCGATGATACCCATCCATACATCTGCAAATGCTGTATTTATCTTCGTATTTATATTCTACCAAGTGTTTATCTGGATCGCATATGCATTTGCCGTTTTCGTCCAGCCCAGTGCCACCAGTGTCTGTGCAATTTTTTTGTGAATCTGTGTTTGTGATAGTCGGTTGTTCGTCCGCTGTGGCTTTTTTTGATGACTCGTAAAGAATTATTGTTGGGTTTGAATATACGTTATTTTCTGGAATCGTTTGGGTAATAAAATTGTCTTGTTTAAATGTTACATTATATAGTTTTCTGCCTTTAACCATAGGTAATATGACCTGTCCATTTCTGTCGGTTATATACTCTGTGTTGCCACGATATATTACGGTAACATCTGATAAAGGTTGTTTTTTATCGTTCGTAACGGTAATTTCTTTTTTTTCGACATTGGCTGTATAGCATTTGTAGAAAATATCTTTATCGTTATTTTGGCCATAGATCAAAAAGTCGCCACCCTGTTTTTCACATTCTGCCTCTTGGTTTTTATATGTTTTTGTTGAATATTTACAATGAATTTTAATTGCTGGGTTACACCCGCGCTCAGAGGCGTCTTCATAAAAATATATCCATGCTGGTATTTCGGCTTTTTTGTATGTTGCCCATACTGTCGAAGCATCGAAACGGTGTTCTTCTTCAAGTTTCTCGATGGGGGCGGTACATTCTTCGATGTCGTCGCCACTGAATTTTTCCCATCCGGTTTGGGTGCATTTGTACAAATTTCCATTTGAACTGCTAACGATCTGATTTGTGTTGCATGCATTAAGACTCGTGGTTTTCTTTGTGGCACATGTTAAAATGCTTTCCCCATATGGCACTTCTGTTAACGGTGAATTTGACGGTTGAATGGTGTTTGATTGATTTGAACTTTTTTCGCACAAACCAAGTTTAATAAAATGTCCGCCATCTTTTTCACAATCTTCTTTGTATTTATTATATTTTTCGAGCGGGTAGTAGCAAAAATTTGATAATCTGGCACCAGGAAATTGATTGATAAGATATATAAAAGACTCACCTTTTGGAAAAAGCTCTTCATCGTATCCGACAAGCTCTCTACTTTCCTTGCCCACACAACTTTTTATATCTGTATCGTTGGAAAGTTTTACCCAATTTTGGTTAGTGCATTTGTAAATATAACCTTTTTTTCCGGCTACTGTGTCTTCATCTTTGCATTGGGCGTTATTTTTCGCTGTGCCACCACATTGAAGATATGCGGGGCTTTGTAAACTAGATATATTGGATTCTATATATTGCCCATCGTCAGAAACCTGGGGCAGTGGTTTCGGTGTAAAAGGGAAACATCGGGCTGGGTCATAATCCGCAAACGACGGTGTGGATAGGCAAATGGCAAAAATGGTAAATATGAATTTTTTCATCTCTCGCTTAAGTCCCTTTTGCCCTATTCTATCAAATTTTGAATTTTCGAACAAGGGGAAAATTAGAAAGTGTTAGTGTAAGTGGCTAGTGGTTAGTGGAAACCACACCCCGCGGTACCGGGCCCCACAAAAATGCACCGTCATACCGCGGTAACGCGGTATCTCGTGGTTTCAACTGTGACGACGAGATACCGGCTTTTAACACTTCCCCTACATTTCCACTGGGATTTTTAGGCCCATTAAATCCAATGCGCGCGACAAAACATCGACCGCGATTTTAATCAGTGAAAGCCGCATATTGCGCGTTTCCGCGTCAACATCATCGCGCAATATCGGGCAATTGTGATAGAATGTGTTCACCAATTGGCATACATCGTATGCATAGTTTGCGACCAAATCCGTTGCGCGTGAATCAAACGCCGATTGCACCGTGCGGTCAAAGTCCAACAATTCCATAACCAGGTTTCTTTCGTCCGGCCCAAGGTTCGCGGTTTTTGGTGTGTCAAATTTACCGGCGCGGCGCAGGACCGAATTTAATCGCACCGCGGTATAAAGTATATATGGACCCGTGCGACCTTCGAACGATGTGATTTGTGATGGTTCGAAAATATAATCCGAACGCAAATCGTGCGACAAATCGTTGAACTTTAACGCCGCAAGCGCGATTGCGTCGATTGTTGCGTCGTCCAATTTCTTGCCCGATTCGGCGACGCGGTCGCGAACCGCCGTTTGCACCATGTCGATAATGTCGTTTAACCCCGCGGCGTTGCCGTCACGCGTCTTAAACGGTTTGCCGTCCGTGCCGTTTATTGTGCCGTATCCAATGTGTTCCAATGAATCGGCCGGAAACATATCCGTTAATTCGGCAACGCGGAACAATTGTTCAAAGTGCAGACTTTGCCGACTGTCGGTCAGATAGATTATATGGTTCGGTGTGTCCGTAATTTTGCGGTAATAAAGTGCCATTATGTCCGTTGCATCGTATGTTGTTGCACCGCGGGAATTGCGAAACATGACCGGTGGCATTGGCTTGTTATCGGTATCACGCCGAACGACGACGATTTCCGCACCGTCGCTTTGTTGCAATAATTTTTTGTCACGCAATATCTTTTCGACCGGGTCAGCGTATTTTGCGGCGTTGCGTTCACCAAGGTTATTATCAAACGGCAACATGTTCAGTTTCTTGATAATTTCGTCCATCGATTGCAATGATACCGGGATAAATACATTATAAAGTGCATTATATCCGGGATGTCCATTTTGCAATTCGGCGGTTATGATTTGTGCGCGTTCCATGAATTTTTCATCCGTTTTGGCCAATGCCGCGGCCGATGGGTAATATGTGTCTAACTCTGCGACCGGCATGGCGTATCCCGAATAATCCGCGGTTGGTTCAAAGTTTTCTTGGAAAAATGGCCAATCCGGGTGTAGTTTTTCAATCCATGCGATAACCATTCCCATCGAACGGCCCCAATCGCCCATGTGATTATACGAAATCATCTTGTGCCCGATTGCGCGCCCAAGCCGGTACAATGTATCACCCACAATTGATGTGCGCAGGTGTCCGATATGTAATGATTTTGCCACATTATATGCACCATAGTCCATATCGATTGTCATCGGTTTTGGGGCGCGCGTGATTTCGGCCGCGGATTGGACGGCGTTCCAAAGGAAATCATCGCGTATGCGCAGGTTGATAAACCCCGGCCCCGCGATTGATGCGTCGGAAACGAAATCAAGTTCCTTTATCTTTGGTAAAAGTTCGGTTGCAATTTCGCGCGGATTCTTGCCCGCGACCCGTGCCATAACCATTGCGGCGTTCGTTGAAAAATCGCCAAAGTCACGGTTGCGTGGAATTTCCAACTTTGCCGCAAAACCCAATTTTTCATTTAGTTTATCAGATACATATTTATATAAATTCATCTTTTTGCCCTTTTTATTGAATTGGTAAAACCACACGCACACGCAGCCCGCCCAGGTCGCCATCTTCCAAGAATATACGACCGCCGTGATTTTCAATTGCCGTCTGTGCAATGGACAGCCCGAGTCCCGTGCCGCCGGTATTTGCGCCACGTGCATCGTCCAAGCGGACAAATGGGCGCATTGCATCGGCCTTTTTGTCGTCTGGGATGCCGGGGCCGTCGTCTTCGATTATAACCGTTGTTTCGTCCGCACCATCGATTTCGGTTATTTTTATTTTCGTCTTGGCATATCGTGCCGCGTTTTCAATTATATTCGCGAACGCCCGCGCCAATGCCATCGGGCGCGCATAGAATTGAACCGGGTTTTCGGGGAATTTAGTTATGATTTCTTTATCCGGGGCCGCGTCACGCGCAATCCGCAAAAGCATTGGCGGTAATTCGGTCGATTGTTCAATTTCGGGCATTTCGCCACGCGCAAAGGACAAATAACCATTTATCATTGATGTCATACGGTCAATATCCGCAAGCAGTGCGGATTTATCGCCGGAATCCGTTTCTATTGCCAAACGCATCCGCGCCAGGGGCGATTTCAAATCGTGGCTTACCGCGTTCAACATGTCGGTGCGGGTGCGGTTGTACCTATCAAGGCGTTCTTTCATGGTTATCATGGCCGCGGCGGCATCACGTATTTCCTTGGACCCGGTTGGTTGAAAACCCGGCACATCAAGGCCCCGCCCGAAACGATTTGCCGCGTGCGCAATGCGACGAATACTGCGGTTATGCAATATTATAAACGGCGCGGCCAATGCGGACACAATCAAAATCGCACCAATTAGCCAAATTATAAAAACCTCTGTACTGGTGGAATAAATGCGATATAAACTTGTGCCAAATGTTGCAATTTCGCCGTTCGCCGTTGGGACATCAATTGTAATAAGGCGGTGGCCGCGATCAACATAGATTTCACTGTTGCGATTTATGCGTTTGGCAAGTTCTTGGGCAAGCAGGCCTGCCTCACGCGAATTGTTATCGTTTTTTGCATGGCGGTGTATTTCGGGCGCAACGGTTGTGTTTATTCCGATGTCGTGCGCCAATTTTTCCGCCGTTTGTGTGTCGCCGGAATCTATGAAATTCATAATTGTTGCGATTTCAACCGAAAGTGTTCGCGCAAGTGTTGCATGAACGCGCGCCCAATGATTGCCGAAAAACACATTGGCAACGATGGTCAGTGCCAAAATCAACGGAACCAATATCAACAAAATTGTTCGCCAGAAAAAACCACGTGGAATTAGTCGCATTTTCTATCCTTTGTTTTTGGTTGGACAGACCAATTTATAACCACGACCGCGTATGGTTATAATGTCCATGTCCAATGATACATTATTTATTTTTTCGCGCAAGCGTTTTGCGACCATGGGTGATGCCGGCACGATATTGCCGATTGGTGTCGTTAGCCCGCGCAGTAATTTTTTTTCTTCGGTCGATAATTGTAATATGCGCGGCGTGCCGGATTTGTCCGCCACAAAAAATTCGTTGTCGGTGAACAATATGCCGTCAACCCGGGTTGGTTCGGGTTCGGGGGTAAAACGCGTCATGTTTTCAATGCGCAGAATTAGTTCCTGTAATTGAAACGGTTTATCCAGGTAATCGTTCGCCCCACCCCGCAGGCCGTCAATCGCATTTTCCGCCCCACCCATCGCGGTTAGCATTATTGTCGGGGTATTGTTTCCCATCGCACGCAGTTTTTTCAAGAACGTCAAACCGTCCATATCCGGCATCATACGGTCAAGAACGATTGCATCCACGGATATTCGTTCCAAGATTTGTTTCGCTATTTCGGCATTTGGGGCGGTTAAAACATAAAAATTGGCGGAACGCAACCCCCGCGCCAATGTTTGGCGCAATGTGTCGTCGTCATCAATAATCAATAATGTTTTATTCATCAAAAAACCGCCATGATATTGTCTTTCTTTTATCATAGCGGTTTTGGTCGTGGGTTTCAAGTATTTTAACTATTTCCGTAATGGTTCAACCGCGTATTCGCCCGGCTGAATCGTTTGGATAAAGTTATTATTTTCGTCATACATGGCGCGGAATTGCATGCCGCCGGTTGTAAATTCGGTTTTGAACAATGCGTATCCGGTTGCACCACCAGAAATTCGGCCCTGGGTACCCAAAGAATAATAGCCACCCAATATGCCGTAGTCCAAATCGATATAGTCAAGGTTTATTAGTAATGATACATTGCTAAACCCATCACTGGTTAAATTGCACGTGAATTCACGGTTTGACAGTATTGCCGATGAATTGTTCGGAATAACCAGGTCAACAATGGTTGGTTCGCACACACGACTTACCCCATTTACCAATAATTCATAGGTCATATTGATTGTGCCACGCGAAAGACCGGTTGAAACATTTACCTGGGATATGGTGGCCTTTGGAATTTTAACAAGTGCGTTTGCAATTCCGGCCCGGACGGGGAAAGAAAGTCCCGATTGCAAGCAATCACGGGAAAATGGGTCGGCCTCGCATATATATACGCGTGAATGGGCGTTCATCATGAACATGTTTACCAAACTATTAAACAAAAATGTGCGGGTGATTTTATCATTAAGGCGTGTGCAACCAAAATTACGGCATATAACCATTGGGCGTGTTGCAAACATAACGCCGGGGTTGGCGGCCTCCTCTAACTCGCGCGCGGCAAAGATGTTTTCGTCATAATCGAAACCATAATCTTCGTCCATGAATTCAAATTCAGGGATAAAATTCGGATCATCGGGGTATGCATAATACGATTGAACCGGCGTTTCGGTATAGACCGTTTGAAAATTTTCCTGAATATATTCCGTGGTGCCAAATGCCGCAGATGCCGCAAGCATACCAAAAACCGCCACCAGATTGAACTTTGATGTATTCATTTTGACCTTCCTTTGGGTGTATTCTAAAACATTATTTATATTTGTGTCAAAGCAAAAATTTTTATTGAAAATTCATAATAGTTTGTTCTATAAATGTGACGTAATAAATAAAAGAAGGTGGATTATGGTTGATATTATAATATCTGGGGAAATGGGAAAATTGCACGCGGTTTATCACAAGGCGGCCGATGATGATGCGCCACTCGCCGTTGTGTTGTCGGGCAATCCGCGGCAAAAGTGTCATATGAATGACCGGATTTCTTATGCGATGTTTCGGGCGTTTATGGATATTGGTTTTTCGGTTGTGCGGTTTGACTATCGTGGCGTTGGTGATTCCGAAGGTGCACTTGGGACAACGGCGGATAATATGCTGGATATTGCGACGGTTATCGATTGGATTCAAAATCATAACGAAGATAGTGACAAGATTTGGATTGCCGGGCATCAATTGGGTGCGTGGTATGTTTTGCAAATGCTGATGCGGCGGCCTGAAATTTCGGGGTTTGTGTTGGTGTCGCCCGATACGGCGATGTCTGACTTTGCGTTTTTGTCGCCACGGCCGAATCGCGGTCTGTTGCTTCAGGGCGCCGAAGAATCGGATGAAGCAAAACATTTTTCCGAACACCTGACCCAGGTATTAAAAATGCAAATCAAAACTATGCCGCGCCCGCCGATTTGCGCCAG
>OMPY01000015.1 GCA_900313105.1 uncultured Pseudomonadota bacterium | reverse complement strand
ATCCACATCGCCCGGCCGCGTTCCCATCATAAGGCCCGCCGTCGGCGTCATCCCCAATGTCGTATCAACCGCGCGCCCGTTCTTTATCGCGACACCCGACGCGCCCGAACCGATATGCATAGTAATCAAATTGCAATCCGCCGCATTTCGCCCCAACATAACCGCGGCACGCTTTGACACATACAAATGGCTTGTTCCGTGGAAACCATAGCGACGCACACCCAATTCGCGATACCACGCGTCTGGCACCGCATAGCGATACGCGTATTCCGGCATAGTTTGCAAAAACGCGGTGTCAAAGACGGCAACCTGGGTCGCGTTCGGTAACATTTGGCGCGCGCTTTCAATACCCATCAGTGACGCCGGAATATGCAACGGCATCAAATCGCGCCAGTTTTGAATTTCGCGCATAACTTCATCAGTAATTTCAACGGACGAAGCATATTTCGAACCGCCCATAACCACGCGGTGTCCAACACCACGAATTTCGTTCATATCGACCGATGCCGCGCGCAACATGCCCATAACAACATTTAATGCATCGTTATGATTTTGCATTGGGGTTTCTTTCTTTTCTTTCTTTCCATCGGGATATTTTTGCGTGATAAAAGAATCCGGTGACCCGATTTTTTCAACATTACCACCAACAATTTGCTTTTTTGAATCGGCATCAAAGATTTGATATTTCAAACTGGATGACCCACAGTTCAGCGCCATAATATACATATTCTTTCCTTTTGGTTAAAATTATTCCGTCGCAAACAATAGCAAACAAATTTGATTGTTTCAATAAAAAACGCCCACAACCGTGGGCGGGGATTTATGCGGCACGATATGCACCACGAAAAGAGGCGAATTGTGTCAAAGCATCTTTACGCATCGGTTTTTGTTTGTTTTCGGCACTGCCAAAACGCCAACTATAAAGTGGCCCAGTGTGTGAATCACGTCCGGTTTCCAAGAAATCCCAATAAGCCATAAGTTCGTTATACACATCGACGTGTTTTTTGTCCCATTCCCTTAGTTCTTTATCGCGACGATCTATACTGGCTTGTGAATTTTTGATCTCTTCGGTGGCCTTGCGAAAATCATTGATGTGTTGTTGTTTTTCAGCATTTTCCTGACTGATCAGTTCGTAATCTAAAACAGCGTTCTGATATCCAGGATCGACATTTTGAATGTGATCGATAATTGCTTCTATATCGGCTACAGCAACCGTATCAATATCTACAATGCCATGACCAATAAGTCCCAAATCGATAACATCTCTAAAATTTTCTAATTGCTCTATAAGACCCTTTTTGGAATTTAACAATGCGGTTAATTCTGCAACCTTTACGTCTTTATCTGGCCCAGCAGCCATGATAGCTGCCCGCAAAACGGGTTCCTGTGCCTCAATAGGTTCTAATTTTTTCTTGATATCATGAACTTGTTGCAGTTGATTCAAAATTTGTTCATACGGTTCAAGTGCATACTGGGCTTTTAATTCATCTTGACGTCCTTTGGTATCCAACTCTTTTTGTTTCAAATCTACATCAGCAGCCCCACCACCACGAATACCCAAGCCAACAAGTGCGGTGCCTTTTTTCATAACATTTGCATCGCGGTTTATTGCATCCGCAGACCTACCGGCTCTATCATCTGCAACCTTCGTCGCTAATGTGCTCTTATCGGTGGTATTTTTTGCATTCCATGCAGCATAAGAACTTCTCATACCATTGTTACTAAATTTTTGGTTAAATTTACTGCCTGATTTACGTATGCCGTTAGTCAAGAATGTAGCACCGTATCCTATACCAATAAATGCGGCACGAACACTTTTGTCCAATGCATTGGTAACAAATTGAACCCCGGCATTTTTATTCCAAGATAATTTGTCGTTGGAAAATATACTAAACAAATCTTTATCACTGCGCACAGCATCCATAATCTTACTGGTGGTATTGCCATACTTTATGATAGAAAGAACCTCCATCGCTATTTTTACTTGTTTAATGACATCTTCTTTTGTTTTTCCATTTTTCGGATCTTGCGCTTCTTTTGCGGCCTTCATGATAAGTTCAGAAATAAGATATTTCATTTGATGTCCGTTTTTCAGTGCACCAGCAAAAGTTTTTGACATGTTTGGATCAGATTGAAATTCTTTCAGTGTCGATTCAAGCCAATTGAACGCCGCCGTTGCATCATTTTTACCCTTAAGATTCCCCTTAATAGCGGACGCAGATTCAACAATTTTTCCAAGTCCGTCAGACGGTTTTATATTCGATTTGTCAAGGGCTTTGCAGATGTCTTTTGTGGCTGGGTTAAGATATATTCTGTCGCCACGAAATTTCGTATATTTTTTGAACAGGTCTTCATATCCATCGCCGACATACTTTTTTATTTGTTGCAATAATGTCAGCTGGTCGGTACGTTTCGGTGTTATGTAATCTTTGGATTCGGGGTTGGCATAATCGACTTTTTCTTTTGCAACCGCGATGGCCGATGATATTTGATTGTTTTGTCCTTCGTGTTGCTTAAATGCATCTAAAATCTTTTGATTTTTATATAACAGCAACATAAAATCCGGATAATGAACCTTGAAATTTGCTAATTTAGCAGGGTCAACTTCCGGGGTAATCCAACCAGCATAATCATTACTGATAAAACCAACATTGTTAAGACGAAACTCGTCTGCAAGGTTTTCTGCGTCCTTATCTATACCAGGGATATTTTTGCTATCATCATAAACGAATTCTGTATATTTCTGAGCAATGTTTCGAATTTCTTTTTGAAATTCTGCTTTATTATATTCTTTTCTTGCAACCTTGGTTCTTAGTTCGTGTATGTTTACATAAGGCAATCCAAGGTAACGGAACAAATCAGGATTTTTTCTTAATAAATCTTCCAACTTTGCAACCAAATAACCAATAGCTGCCTCTGTTTCTGGTGTTGCTTCCTTTGTTTCACCCCAAGATTTATCAAATTTATCTTTGTTGTCATCTATAAAATTAACTACATCATCTTCGCCAAGATCAGCGTAAGATTTACGCTGCGCAACCAACCCAGACATAGCATTTTGCGTATTAAGGAACAATTTTTCCCAATCCTCATCGCTTAATTCGGTAGGATTCAACGTTATAAGTTCAAAAAAACCATCCCTGTCTAACGTGAGTTCACCAGTAACAGGATCACGTTTTAACAATTTTGCCCAATCAGCCATATTTTTGGTAAGATCTTCTTTTTTTACCAAAGATTCAAATTGAACCCAGCGCTCAATATCGTCAGACTTCATCTCGTTCAAACGAACAAGTTTAAAATAAGTTTCTAAAAACTTTTTCATACTCATCGCCATCGCCGACTCCTTTGGTTCTGTCTTGCCCCTGACCATATCATTATAGTGCAAATTTGACGAATTTTCAAGGGGGAAAGGTGGTCCCCTTCACTGGCGAAGGGGTGGTGCCGAACGGCACCGGGGTAGTGGTATCGGCGCGTGGCGCCAACTAACCCATACCCCGTCCGCATTCGCGGCCACCCCTTTCCACGGGAAAGGGGAAATCCCCCCGGAATCCATTCACAATGACAATGCCGGGCTGGTGCGGTAAAATATGGCATATGTGGGAAAAAGTCCGGGATTTTGTGTTGCGTGCGTTGCCCTATGTCGCGTCCATTTTGGGCGGCGTGCTGTTGTTCACCATATCGCTTGATAATATTCAAGACCCAAATGTTGCCGATTTAATCACGAATATATCGGCATCGTTGTTGGCGATACCGCTGGTGTTTTTGCTTTACGATTACACGAATTCGCGTGTGTCGCGGCGACTAATGGAAACAATGACGGTCAATGTAGACGATCGGATAAACACACTGGTCCTGCATGTGATTTTGGTGTTGCGAAAAATGCTTGGGATGCGCGGGCGCACGACCCTTGCCAACATAAACAAGATGCAAACACTAAGTGAATCGCACATAATCAAAAAATTGCGCATGGATGCCCGGTGCATAAATTTGCTGCACGGGTATTACGACGAATTGGAAAATATCATCTATCGATACGGGCGCGAAAGTGTGCTGTCAACCGACAATTTGCGGTTGCTGACGGAACTGGGGCGGCACATATCGCACGTGGTAAACGAACATCACCTGCGTGGGAATCGGCGAATCCTTGCGCGGCACGTCAAAAACACCATAGAAAAAGTCATAGATTGGCTGGATTCCGGGGCGGCAATCGCGATGAAGTTCGAAAAATTACTTGCCGATGCGGAATTGGCGGGGCCCGCGGGCGCGGCGCAAGAAAGCGCGCCGATGAAATAATTTTTTGGCGCACACCATAATTTTCTTGCTTTTTGTGAAAAATGTGTCATAATCTGCCCCGAACTGCTGGAAAAAAAGTTCTGGGGCTATAGCTCAGTTGGTAGAGCAAATGACTTTTAATCATTGGGTCCAGGGTTCGAGTCCCTGGGGCCCCACCACAAATTTTCGTTAAATAAAAAATCGCCAAATGGCGATTTTTTATTTAACGAAAATTTAGTGCCTCGCCGTAGCTGGCACGTTTATCGAAAATAATTAATCAAACACAAAAAAATCGTTATCCAAAATTAAGCACCAGCGTAGGCGGGCAATTTCTTTGTGTCGGTTTTAAGTTTGGCCTGGAAAAACAAGACGAGAACCCGTGGGTTCGATAAAAATTTGACTTTCGATTTTCCTGTGTTAGAATGAAAACGTAAATAAAATTAAAAAAGGATAAAAACCGATGCGTATGTAATATTGTAATTCTTATCAAAAAAGTTGTGCATAAAAATATGCGCTGGTTGAATACAATATTAAAAAAGGTTTTTATCATGTCTTGTATATCTTTATCAAAAGTATCTTTTCATTATGCGGGCGCGGACGATTTGTTTTCAAACATATCGGCGGCGTTTCATGACAATCAAATTGTCGCCATCATTGGCGATAATGGGTGTGGAAAAACAACACTGCTGAATTTGATTGCGGGAAATTTGGAACCAACGTCGGGCACAATTACGCGCGGGGCGCGGGTTTATTTGTTGCCACAAATGTCGGAATATGATTCAAAGTCCGGTGGTGAACATCAACAGAAAATTTTGGCGACGGCCTTTGCGTCGGGTGCGGATATTTTGTTGCTTGATGAACCGACAAACAACCTTGATGGTGTGGCCAAGGAAAAATTGTTCAACGATATTTTTTCGTTTAATGGCGGAATTGTTATAATTTCCCATGACCGCGAATTGTTAGAAAAAGTAAATGTAATTTTCGAATTGAAAAAAGATGGTTTGAAACTATACAGCGGAAATTACGATTTCTATTTGTCGCAGAAACAGGCGGAACAGCGGCAATTAGAGGCAAAATTAAGCAACACCGAAAATCGCATCGCGCGTTTGAATAAAACAAAAACGATCGCACTGGATTGCACCGCAACCGGGCAAAAGAAATTAAATCAAACACGACAAAAGGCATTGCAATGTGGAAATCACAAGGCGCTTTCCGGGATACATGATGCGTCCGACAAATTGGAAAACATCATGGTCAAAAAACTAAAATTGATTCAGAAAAAATTGGACGAAAAAGCGCAGGAAAGACAGCAAATATCCGAATCTTTGCGTGACGATAAAATAAAAATCCCGTTGCCGCAAAAGCCATTTTTGAAAAATGAATTGTTACGCATAGAAAATATGTCGTTTGGTTATGATGATTTGATTTTTAATGGTTTTAATTTTTCAATGCGTGGCGGTGAACGCGTTCGATTGATGGGTAAAAATGGTTGTGGAAAAACAACATTGTTGAAATTGATTTTGGGACGATTGCGCCCGCAAAGTGGCGAAATAAAATTGTTTGGCCGCGCAAGTTACCTGGATCAAAGTTTATCGCTATTGGATTACAATCAAACGATTGTCGATAATATCATGAATCTGACCGACCTGAATCTAAATCAAAGTTTCGCCATCGCGGCAAATTTCGGGTTTAAAAATGAACAGGCGCGCAAAAAAGTCGGTGTTTTGTCGGGCGGTGAATTGTTAAAGGCGACGCTGTGTGTTGTTTTGGGGTCTGATAATCAACCGGATTTGCTGATTTTAGACGAACCGACAAACAACCTTGATTTGAAATCAATTGCGATTTTGGAAGATGCATTGAATCAATATCGCGGCGCAATACTGTTGGTATCGCACGACGAAATGTTTGCACATAATATCAAGATAGACCGGGAAATTGAAATTAAATCATAATTTGTGATATAATAATACAAAGGGAAAGTGATGACAGACGATCAACGAATAGAAAGCATTAAAAAGATTTTACATCATATGAACAAACCCGTCGATATACCCCAGGGGTTATCTCGTGAACAATACCAAAAATATAAAAGAGATGTTTTGTTTGATATCACAAACAAGTATCCAAACGTAAATGAAAATACGACCGAAACAGAACGCTTTTTTATGATAAAGGGTAAAGACATAGCAAAAACTGGTATGCAATGGTCTTGCGGAACGGTGGCAAAATTGTTCTGTTATTTGAACGAAGGGTTGCCACCAGATGAACAATTGGATACAAAAATTATGATAAGCACGCACCCAGATCATTTAATAGACAGTATGGCAAATCATACTTTGCCGTGTGTAAAAATGGGCGATGGCAAAGATGCAAGATATTATGCGATTGAACCAAGCAGAAATGTTATTGAAAATCGGCCACGTCATCCCAAATATCCGGAAATCCCATTTATCTTGGATGACATCAAGGTTGGTGGCGATATTCATCATATAAAACCGCACTGTTGTGATAAACCGTACAAGATTGCCGCAATTATGTCGTATTCGGAATATGAGCAAAATATGTCGGACTTTGGCCAGTTCTTACGGACGGCCTCTGTGCGTGACGAAACAACGCAAAAAATCGTTGAAGATATCGAAAAAATATTGACGCGCATCAATGCTAATGGAATCCGTGGAACAGTATACAGTTTTTGTAAAAATATAGTGGATTCTGATTTGCCGATAAAGGCCGTGTATTTTAGATCGTGTCCGGAACTTATGATAGAAATGGCCGGTGGCATATACCGTTTTGCGCCCGTCCACACATATTTGATGTTGCATAGGTTGCAAAAGTTGAGTGACAATAAATTCTTGGATATGGATTCAGAAACAGAGTGTATGTTGAAATATGAATACACGCCCAGCGAATATATAGAATATTTTGAACAAAACATCACTTGCGCAGGAATATAAGAAGGAATAAAAATGCAACCATTATCAAATTTTCCACAAACGATAAAAACGAAACGCCTGGTATTGCGTGTGGTTGCGCCGACAGCAGAGAACGCAACGCAGATTTTTAACGCCGTGGAACAAAATCGCGAATACCTAACCGCATGGCTAGGTCATTTTGGAGCCATTAAAACTATTGATGATGTAATCGCATACCTTGCCAAACGTGCAAACCAAATCAAAACGAACGAAGGTGTGTGTTTTCATATTTTTCGTGATGATAAGGTAATCGGCAGAATCTGGTTTTTCAATGCTAAAGATAACAGCTGTGAAATAGGGTATTGGCTGATTAAATCTGCAACTGGACATGGTTATATGACCGAAGCATTATCCGCATTGGAAACGGAGTTATTCAAATTTGGTTTTGATAAAATAATATTGGACGTGGATGCCGGAAACACGCCGTCTGAAAATGTCGCAAAGCGCAACGGATATAAATTAGAAAAGCGATTACCAATGGCATCATGGGCAAAATGTGTCGGCAAATGCGATTCTCTGATTTATGCAAAGTGCAAGTGATACCCCCACTAACACTTCCCACTATTTCTTACTCTTGACCTGAATGTCGCGCAGTTTTTTATATTCGCCGCCAAGTTTAACCAGTTCTTCATCGGTTCCTTGTTCGACAATTTCACCGTCTTTGATAACGCAAATTATATCGGCATCAAAAATCGTCGACAGACGGTGTGCAATAACAAACGTCGTCCGGCCGCGCATCAAATCGTGCAATGCCTCTTGAATTAGTTTCTCGCTCTTGGTGTCCAGTGCGGATGTTGCCTCGTCCAGCAACAGTATCGGCGCATCTTTAAGAATCGCGCGCGCAATCGCGATGCGTTGCTTTTGCCCGCCCGACAGCAACGCGCCACCTTCGCCAACGCATGTTTCATACCCATGCGGAAACGCCGTGATAAAATCGTGGGCGTTCGCCGCGCGCGCCGCCGCAACAACCGCATCATGCGACGCATTTGGCGCACCATATTTAATGTTTGCTTCCACCGTATCATTAAACAAGAACACGTCTTGCGACACCTCTGATATATTTTTGCGCAACGAATTCAGCGTGTATTTCTTTATGTCCGTTCCGTTTATTGCAATGAATCCATCGTCCGGGTCATAGAAACGCTCTATCAAATTAAACATTGTCGTTTTGCCACCGCCACTGGGGCCAACCAGGGCGCAAACCTTGCCCGCCGGCACATGCAGGTTGATATTGCGCAACACCGGTTCGTCCGGCACATAGGAAAACTTCACATTTTTAAATTCAACGGACGGCCGCACCGCATGCAACGCGTTTGCACCGCGCGCATCGCGAATCGTTGGTTTCGTATCCAAGAAATCGAACAAAATTTCCGCGGCAAGTAGACCATGTTGCACCGTGTCACCGGTATTCGTGATGGACTTTGCCGGTTTGTATGCGGCGGTAAGCGCCAACAAGAACGCCGTGAAATCACCGGTTGTAATCGCACCACTTACAATAAAATGCCCGCCCAAAATCATCGCCAAACACAGGCCGATTGAAATCATAACCTCTAACAATGGCGATTGCAGTCCGTTCGCCTGTGCGCTTTTATACGAATTTATCATTGAATTATTTAGCACATTTGCAAAACGTTTTGATTCCGCATCTTCGGTGGCGAACGACTGAATAGTTTTAATTCCGCGCAGGGTTTGATTTAAATGCTGGGACACATCGTTCGCAATACCAAACGATTGCCGCGACAATTTACGCCGCCGCCGCATAATCGCAACCATCGGCAATATAATCGCCGGCACCAAGAACAACAACACCACGCACATTTGTGGCGCATAGTAAATCATAAGGCCCACCGTGATAACCAGGGTTGCAACCTCTTGCACAACCTTGACCACGGTGCCGGTCACCAGGTTCAATACCGCGCCCGCCTGGACCCAGAAATAGTTAAGGTGTTTGCCAATCCCTTCGCCAAAAAATCCGGAAATGTCCATGCGAACCATATGATTATAAATGCGCTTTTGCAACATCGCACTGGCGTTCAATCCCGCCTTGGACATAAGCAGCGTCTGCGCATATCGAAACGCGCCCTTGGCGGCGAACGCGGCGATAATAAGCAACCCAACGATATATGTTGAATCCATATTTTTTTCGATAAACGCCTGGTCCACGACGCGTTGAACAAGCGTAATCGTGTACCCTTCGGCCGCCGCGGCGCAGACCGTCGCAATAACACCGGCGATAATCCACTTTAATTGCGGCATACCGATTTCGCGCCAAATGCGCACATACAGCGACCATTTAATGCGCCCGTTCTTTGGGTCGCCGTGAATAAACTTTTTAATAGAATTTATAATCTTTCTCATAGCGGTTTGATTATAGATAGTTATTCGGGTGGTGTAAAGACATTTATTTCCTATGGATTTTTACGAAAAAAACTTATTTATTTGCGTTTTTGAAAAAAATGCTATAATATACGACCGTAAACAACAGTTCCGGATGGTTGGCAGAGCGGTTGAATGCATCCGACTTGAAATCGGACAAGGTATGAAATAAGACCTTCGGGGGTTCAAATCCCTCACCATCCGCCACGAAATTTTGTTAGCCCGCACAAAAAGTGCGGGCTTAAAAAATTTCAGTGTCTCGCCGTAGCATTGCACGTAATTACAGCGCGGGTTTAACACTTATCGGCGAAGGCGGACAATCTTTTCGAACCTTACGTGTGGTGAGCGCATGCAAAAAATTCCTCACTTTTTCGCAAAAAAATCATAGAAATTAAACCACTGGGTTGGGGCGGCGATGGCGGCGCTTTCCAAAAATTCGGCAAAGCCGTTTGCCATATTGTTGATATTTTTATCATCTAATTTTTTAATAATCAGTTTATACTTTTTGACACCAATGTTTAATAAGGCCACCGCAAATACGGGGTGCGACATGGCGCGCGCAAACCTGAATACGCCCATAGGTAATTCGCAATCGCGCCCCAGTATTTGTGCGTGTATCGTCTTGCCCGGCGTTGCGGCGGATACCCGATCGCCCGCCATCATAACCAATTCGCCGCCACACAAAAAATCAAACATTTCGCCGGCCGTTCCCACATTCATATCTTCCACCGCATGAATAATTGTGTTTGGTCGTACGGAATGTGCGGATATAAACCGATAAAAAACGCCTGTTTGCCCAATTTGTTGAAATGCGTGAATTTTTATATCTTGGCCACCGGGGAACGCGGACAATGCACCGATATTACCGACATGACCGCAAATTAAAAACGCACCCTTTTTTTGTTTAATCAGATTTTGAAATTCGCGCCAATCGGCATCTTCTTGGACGACAAATTTTATGCGATTTTTTTTATCGCACATCGCCACCATTTTATCAACCAAGGAATCCGCAAAACACCGAATATGCCGCGCGGGGGAAAACATTGTCGGTTCCGTATTTCGTGCAATTTGATATTCATTCAGAATTCGCCGATATTCGCGCGAAAACCGCCTGGCGGATTTTGCACCAACACCGATTATGGTTGCAATAATGCGGACCCAAAATTTCATAAACCGGATGCCAAAAATTCGGTACACCCATAACAACAGTCCCAATCGCCATATGCCCGCACCGCGTTCCTGTTGCTGATACCATTTCCCTGTGTTCAAAGTGACTTGCCTTTGGTTGTTTTTATTTTATAATCGTTTCATGCAGGTATTTATAGCAAACATTGATTCAATAAGCAAGAACACCGATGATTTTATGGCACTGTTGTCGGCCGATGACCGTGCGCGCGCGAAAAAATTCCAAAAACAAACACGCAAATTGCAATTTGTATTGGGGCATTTAATGGTGGCAAACATCGGCAAAAAATATACATCTATTGCGCACAGGGATAAATTGGTCGTCGTCGCAACCGCTTCAAATGCGCGCCTTGGTGTTGATATAGAAAATGCATCTGTTAAACGTGATTTTATTGCGGCGGCCGAACTTATGGGTGAAAATCCACCAAAAACATTATTCGATTTTTATAAAATGTTCACGAAATCCGAGGCAACATATAAACTGGGGACCACGCCGGCGTGCACCCATTTTATAACATACGGCAATTATTTAATCTGTGTTGTGGCAAACAAAGATTTTGCAACGCCACGCGTGCATAATTTTGATGCGCTATCAATTTTGGCGGCGAAAAAGGAATAAAGATATCAAATATCCAAATGTCAGCCCCAATCCCAATGTAATGCCCATTGATTGAATTAAAAAGAAACTTGCAAACGCCAATATCCCAAACCCAACCAAACTGGTCAGGAAAGAAAACAAAACAGGTTTTATTTCGTGGTTGTCCACTGCGTTAATATGAAAAATTGAATAATCCAAGGTTAGACCAATAACTATGAACAAACTTAATAAATGAAAGAATGTTATCGGTTGTCCAAACCATGTTAATACTGCGGCGGTTAGTCCAATGGCCAATACGGATGGTGCCAAATAAATCAAAGCTTTTTCCCTGTATAAAAATAGTAATAATAACAACAATGCAACACCACACACGGCCAATAATTGATACGATTCATGCGAATATCGTTCCATTAAATTGGTCATTTGCTGCGCAGGCGAAATGGTTATCGCGTTTGGGGACGTTGTTGCAAAATCGGCATCAACATGTGCAACAAGATACATATATTTTCCATCATCAAACATAAATTTGCCTAATAGATTTTCCAATGTTTTATTGTCGCGAATATCCGAAATTTGAATAGCCGGCGTTTCAACAAATTTTGGTGTCGTCCGGAGTCCAAGTTCTTTTTGAATTTTTCGTGATTCCGATTTGTATAACGCACGAATTAGGTTTTGATTTTCAATTTGCCTTTCGATTGACGGAATAATGGTCGCGATATCAAAAAAATATCCTGATTCATCTTTGATTATTTCAGAAGTGCGTAAAGCATCATTTAGTGTTTCACCACGAATAAGCAAAAATTTAGACGTATTTACCCCGTTCAGGTCTTGCATTAGCGATTCCGCGGCCAATAGTTCCGAATTTGGTCGATATAATTGCGACATATTGTTTTGCGTTTTCATAAAAGGTATTGTCGCGACTATCGCCAAAATTATTGCACCGATTACAAACGGACGATATTTTTTAGAAACGGCATGTGGCATTTTTACGGATGTTTTTTTTGCATCTATTTTTGTCGGCATAAATATCCGCCAACCTAAATAAATCGTGGCAAGCCCGGTAATGGTAAACACGGAAATCTGTTGCAACAAAGATACCCCGGAAAAAGCCAGTGGCAAAAAGCATACAACCGTCGTTAAAAAAGAATGCAAAATGTTTTTATGGATATTGTTGGCTTCTTTGTGAATCATCGCACTGATGAAATGGAACGAATAATCTATGCCCAATCCAATCAATGTCACACCAAACACAAATGTCAAAATATGCGGTTCGGCAAAACATAAAAATAAAGCCAACGCCCCGGATACAAACCCCAATCCCAAACTTAATACAACGGGCACCAGTGTGGCGGTTCTGCGAAATAATAACCAATTTAGCAATATGGCCATGGCCAACGCCAGAAACGAAAAAACACTTAATTGTAATTTGCTTGTTTGTGTCATATTCACGGTATGCATCGGAATCCCAGACAAGGAAACCTGCACATTATCACCGTTGTATTCCCTTACAGCATTCGTCAAAGAATCAACGGTTTTTACCATGTCGTTCGTGTCGCGTGCACCAACATCCACGGAAATCAAAATATAATGATAGGGTGCAACATATTGCCATAAAAATCCGTCACGCGCGGTCCATTTGCCGTTCGCCAATTTCAATTCGTTTACATAATTTGTGGCCAAAAGAAAGGGGTCGTCGGTCAAACTTAAAACACTTGGCGCCATTGACCCCGAAACAGTTGCAACCGCATTATCCGTAATTTTGCCAAATTCACCATTTTGAAGTATTTCGCGATAATTCGAACTTAAAAAAGAATTCTTGTGAATACGTAATTGATTGATTGTATCAGATACGGAAAAATCGGTGGTTATAACCGATAAATTATCAAATTCATCCGCATCTAAAATACGCATTATTTCATTTGCGGTATGTTTTGCGGTATTTAGATTTTCAGATTTAATAACAATGTTAACAACATTTGAAAATTTGTTTGTTAAATTCCCGATGGGCCAATCGGCATAATTTATTTCAATCAAAGAATTAAGGTTGGTTTGAATCGACAACGGTATGCGCCAAAGGCAAGTCGCCAAGAAAGCACACAAACACACGATTCCAAAGATAATTTTTTTAACATTTAATTTCATCGGGCGAATCCGTTTTTATGCGTTTGAAATCAATCGTAATAGTCATGCCATTTTTATATGTGATAACAATTTGTTTCAAATCTTTCGTGTCCCCGGTCAGTGTCAAAGATTCCAAAAATTCGGACACGGCGGAAATTTTGGGGGTCGCAATCAACACCCAATTTTTTTTAATTTCCGTATAATCCGCGTTAAAAGCGGTCAAAAACATGCCCATATCGCCGTCCATCATATCTTTTATCATGGATTGAACCTGGGAAAAATGGGGCAGGGCAGATAGAGCATTCGTATCACCATTTATACAATACGAATCCAGTGTGGACGTGAAGTCAAAGGCATTTGGTTTTTGCTGTTTCCATTTGAAGCCTGCGCCCTTTACAAATTTTACTGTGCCGGTTGCACGAAAAGTTTTGGTCGATTCCGGCAAAGTTTTTGTTTGCGTGTATGATGCATGCACAGTTCCCAAATTGTCGGTAAAGTTTTTTAATGTGGCTGGCATTTCGGTGATGTTTTGCGCATTGGCCGCGCCACAGATTATCATTGACACCAAAAATAAATTTTTAACCTTTTTGAACATTTTTTTAATTAACCACCACGGCAATCCACAACATAGGTATATATGCAGCAAACTTATATAAAAATTATCGCGCCAAACATGGAAATGTGATATTCCGGTTTTGGGGTATATAACACGCGTTTCCGTGGTGACAATCCGGACCCCCGCGCGGTACAGTTTTACAAAAATTTCAATATCAATACCCATACGCAAAAAATGCAAAGATGATAATACGCGTTCGGTTTCGACCAATGGATACACACGAAATCCGCACATTGCATCGGGCATGTGCCGGTTCATTGTTTCAACCGCCACCCAAAAATTTGTAATCTTGCGCCCAATCAACCGGGCCCGCGGTGCCGACGAATCATACACCGGTTGTCCCATAACAAGTGCATTTGGATTTTTTCTGGCAAGTTCTATGAATCTTGTAATATCATTTATATCATGTTGTCCATCCGCATCAATTTGCAGCGCATTCGAAAAACCAAGTTTCGATGCCTTTCTAAAACCGGTTATCATGGCGGCACCCTTGCCGGCATTTTTTTCGTGTTTTATATATGTATAGCCGTATTTTGTACATGTGTGTTGTAATTTTTCTGATTGTTTTTTCGCACTGCCGTCATCGACAACAATAACCGGAATTTTATATTTGGAAATTTGTTCGGCAACCCCAACAAAGGCATCTGCATGATTAAAACAAGGTATTATTATGACGGGCTTAAACATCTTTATTCCTTTATAACAATTTTACCGGCCGAATATTTTACATCGCCATTTTCATAACAGAAACTAAATTCATTTTCATTTAATTTATTTAATTCAAAATGCACCATTGTATCCGGCAGAATCAAATTGGTAAATTTTAGTTTTATAATATCATAAGTTTTTACATTTTTATGAAAAAACATTTGGATAAATTTAATTACAAAGTGTAGTTGCATCACGCCCGGCAAAATAGGACAATTTTCGAAATGTCCCTTGAAATATGCGGAATCCCCCAAAAAGATAAAATCCGCGGATAAAAAATTGTCGGTTTTTACCAAGTTTTTTGCGATTGGTTCCGCCACAGCGGAACGCAAAATTTCGGCAATTTCGGACTTTAATATCTTGCCTTGGGTATTCATCGGTATTTTATTAACAATTCTAATTTTTCGTGGCAATGCGACATTTGGAAAATATACCGACAGCCAATTTTTTATATCAGATACAAATTCATGCCGTCCATGCGCGGTTATAAAATCTTTGCCCGCATCGGTTAGGGTTAAAACGCACCCAATAACGATCCGCCCATTTTGATTTATGGTTGTCACATAACAACCATCAACAAATTTATGGGCACCCAATTTTTCTTCGTATTCCGGCAATGATATTCGTTCTTCGGCAATTTTAACAATTCTATCCGCACGCCCCTTTAACAAGAATTGTCTTTCATTTTGCACCTCTATCACATCCGACATTTGAAAAGGGCGCGCACAACAAAAATCCGAATCCGCAATTATACAATTATTTTCATCTAAACCGATTTTAACATCATCAAAAACCGTCCAAGACGGCCCGTCTTTCTGTTGCCGAAATGCAACGCCACCGGTTTCGGTACTGCCAAAAACCTCAAAAGGTGATGCGCCAAAGATTTCAAATGTCTTTTGCGATGTTTCGGGGCTTAGCAAACTGCCCGAAGAAAAGATGCCAATGCAATTATTTGGAAAATCATATTGGTTTTGGTATTTTGTTATACCGTCCAAGAACGAAGGTGTGGTCGCAAATAATACATTGGCAAATTTATGTTGCGATGCCTGTAATTCTTCGGGTGTAAAAATCATATTTGTGTCAACCGCGATGCCGGCGGAAAGTGGAATTAAAAACCGCCACAACAAACCGTACATATGATACGGCGCGATAGATGCAATCATTACGGGATTTTTGGCAAAATTATCGTGTTGCATTTTATTATGCATGGCAACTTCGGCCGCCAGATTATGAAATGTTTTACAGATTTTTTTGGGTGCCCCTGTACTGCCCGATGTGAAAAAATATATCAATCGGTCATCCATATCACAGAAATCCCAATTGCCACCAAAATTTTGATCGATATCAACAAATGTAAAGCCGGCAAAATCAAATTTTTGGTCGGTCACAATTGTGTCGGTCAATTCACGCAGTGTATCGATATTTTGTTCCGTTAGCATCGCGGGCAAAATCACATCTTTGCCGGCCTGCATCAACCCCATAAAGGTCACATAAAACATATAAATATCATTTGGAATAAATAAAATCACCGTCTTGGCATCCGTGTGGGCAAATATATTCGCCATGCGCGCAACATCGTTTGAAAATTCATGGAAAGACACAGCCGTTTCACCACGATAGAAAATCGTTCGTGTCGGTGCGATATTATTGATAAAAAACTTATTTATTTCCGCGAACATCCATATGCCTTTTGTGAATAATAAACCCAACCCCGATCATCATAGCAATCAGAACATAGGAAATCAAACCGTTAAACAAAACCCAAATTTCATCAGATAAAAATACGGTCACGCAAGAAACCACCGCCAAACAAAACATAAAAATCGCCCACGCATATGTTGCCCGACGTGCATATTGTTTGCCACTTGCGCCCAATTTATACCCCATCTTTGTTGCAAACTTTTCAATCAAAGGCACCCCACGTAATGATAGCGCGAACATCAAACACACCGAAATATTCATCAAAACGGGGTACAGTTTTAGAAAAATATCATCATTAAATACAATTAAACCCAAACCAAACAATAAAACGCATATAAATATCCATATGTTTTTATTGCGTACAAACGAAATACCCGCGGCGGCCAATAAAAATAGTGCCAAAAAACGCACCGCAACGTGCCGCTTTAACGCAAAAAACACGACAAACGGATAGATAACAGTAAACCCAACACCAAGAATCTTAATGATTTTTATTAACGATTTTTTCAATGGCATCAACCATGTCTTGTAAAGTGCGAATTTGTTTGAAATCATCGGGTTCAACCTTGCAGCCAATGATTTTTTGCAATCGAACCACAAGGTCCACGGCATCAATAGAATCCAAATCCAAATCTTCAATCAACAATGATTCTGGTTTCAATTTGTCCGAATCTATATCAAATTCTTTGACCAAGATATTTTTTATTTGTTTAAAAATTTCGTCTTTTGTGTACATATCAATTTACTCCAATGTAATGTTTTTTGATTCCGCAATATACGTTGCCAAACGTGCCACAGATTTGAAATATTCCTTGTTGGCTTCTTTATCCGCCTTAAAATTCACCTGATATTTTTTCTTTAGCGCCATACCCAATTCCAACGCATCAATGGAATCAAGCCCAAGTCCCGTTCCAAAAAGTGGCGCAGAAGTATCAATATCATCGGCCGTCACGTCTTCCAAATCCAATGCCGATACGATTAGTTCTTTGATTTCACGTTCCAATAATTCCCGTTTCATATCACATCCTTATGCAGGCAATACTAACAATATACAAATAAAAATTCAAGGAAATTATACCTAAAACAATATGTTTTTGGCTTTTTCTGTAATATCAATTGCGATGGCGCGTTTGTTTGATTTTTTTATCGTATTATAACAAATCAATGGCATCAGAATAATATCATACACAGATGTCTTATTCCCAATGTCCCACCATTTTTGCTTTTTCCCCAATATGGGCGGGTTGTTTGTGATTTTTATGGGCAAAATGTTTGCACCGGTCGCCATTTGCAGGTATGCAAACCCGCGGTGCAATCGTATTGTTTTGTTCGGCACCGTCCGTGTTCCTTCGGGAAAAATAACGATATTATATCCCCGCGCCAAAATATCCGAACCGTTCGCAATAAATTCGTCCGGCTTCATCGTGTTGGACAGATATGTGTTGCCGATAACCCGGCGAACAAACACATTTCTAAATAAACTTTCCTTTACAACGCACACCGAATTTGGAATTCGTGATACCAAGATAACGACATCAATCAAAGAAGAGTGGTTGGCAATCACAATTGTCCCACGCAGTTTTT
>OMPY01000029.1:11652-28474 GCA_900313105.1 uncultured Pseudomonadota bacterium | reverse complement strand
TTTGCGTATTAGTTCGATTCCCATAACGGCATTTCCCCACTGGTCCGCACCACAAAGTTGCAACACACAACCATATTTTTGATAAAGTGTCAAAAAATCCACCGCTTGGAACGTCATATAGTTAAATTCCAAAAACGTCATACCGTTTTCCAACCGGCGTTTTACACTTTCCATGGATAACATACGTGGCACGGTAAAGTCCGTTCCAAATTGCGCAAGGAAATCAATATGCCCATAATTCTTCATCCAATCATAGTTATCAACAATAATCGCGTCCGCCGCGCCATCGCCAAAATTCAAAAACTTGGAATAAGATTTCTTAAGCCCCGCGATATTTTTGGCAAGTGTTTCTTCGGTCATCATCGGCCGGCCCGTATCACGCCCCGACGGGTCACCAATGCGCCCGGTTGCCCCCCCAACCAACATCAATGGCCGATGGCCATATTTTTGCAACCATCGCATCATCATAACCGGGACCAGATGCCCCACATGCAACGAATCCGCCGTCGGATCCGACCCCAAATACGCGGTGATTTTGCCATTATTTAGTGCATCGTTCAACGCCCCCATATCAGAACACTGGTTTATAAACCCGCGCGATTCTAATTCGTGTAATAAATCATTTTGCATAATATACCTCAACTAAAATTCAACCATCGATTATGCCAATTCTAACCGAACCCCCGACAAAATTCAACCAAACTTTTTTCGTAAAAATAATTTGACAAAAAAACGCGGGGCGAATGCCCCGCGCACTAACCACTTACACTTATTTCAACATTTTTGCTACTTCGTCGGCCAAATTATCTTCGCGTTTTTCAACACCTTCGCCCAATACAAAATACGCAAATCCGGCAAGTTTCCCGCCCGCTTCGTCTAAAACCTGTTTCACGGTCTTGGACGGGTCCATAACGAACGGCTGTTCTTCTAAAACGGATTCGGCATAGTATTTTTTCATACGGCCTTCAACCATCTTTTCAACAATGTTTTCCGGTTTGCCCGCCGTCGCACCGGATTCGATGAACACTTTTTTCTCGCGTTCAACCACCACCGGGTCAACATCGGCAACCGTCATAAATTCCGGTTTGTTCGCGGCAATGTGCATCGCAATTTTCGGTCCGATTTCGGCAATTTTATCGCCATTTCCGTTTATTGCAACCGCAACACCAATTTGTCCCATACCCGGAACAAGTGCGTTGTGAATATAACTAAACACATGGTCACCCGAAACCTTTGCGATACGGCGCAGATTCATATTTTCACCAATCGTCGCAATCGTCGCCGCAATATCATCGTGCACCGCGGCAAGCGTCGCATCAAAATCGCCGGACAATTCCAACGCCTTGTTTGCAACATCCGCAACCAATTTTTGGAATTTTTCATTTTTCGCAACAAAGTCCGTTTCCGCGTTCAATTCCACAACACAACCCATATTGTCGCACTTTACAACGGTCACCAAACCCGATGCCGCAACACGACCGGCCTTAGACGCGGCCTTGACAATACCCTTTTGACGCAGCCAATCCGCCGCCGCTTCGATATCGCCATTATTTTCAATCAATGCCTTTTTGCAATCAAGCATCCCCGCGGATGTTTTTTCACGTAATTGTTGAATAAGTTTTGCTGTCACTTCCGCCATTTCTTTTCCCCCTTTTTTAATAAAGATTGATTTTGTTGCCCGATTTTTTCACACCGGGCAACACACATTTTAATTATTTATCTGCTTTTTCTGCCTTGTCTGCTTTATCGGCCAATTTACTGCGGCGAACTTCACGTGCTTCGAAAACCTTGGACTTTTGTTTCATTTCTTTGTCTTTCATTTCGTCTTCCAACGCATCGTTCGCATCATCGGCCATGGACGCCTCTACCTTTTTGCCGGCCGCCCCACCAAGACGCTTTTCAATACCGGACAAAATCGCATCCACGCACAAATCGCAATAAAGTTGAATCGCGCGTGACGCATCGTCATTTCCCGGCACCGGATAGTCAACCATTTCCGGATTCGCGTTCGTATCACAGATCGCAATTGTCGGAATATCGAGGTTTTTCGCTTCGCGTACCGCGTTCATTTCACGTGGCACATCAATAACAATCATAACCTGCGGGATACCGTGCATATCTAAAATACCACCAAATACATCGCGCAATTTCGCGACTTCTTTGGTCATAACGCCGACTTCTTTCTTGGTAAGGCCCAATTTATCGGCATTTTCAATATCCGATTCCATCTTTTTCAAGCGGCGAATCGATTGCGACACGGTTGTCCAATTGGTAAGCATACCACCCAACCAACGATTATTCACATAAAATTGCCCGGTGCGTTCCGCCGCATCTTTGACAATATCTTTGGCCTGGTGCTTGGTCGCAACGAACAAAACCTTGCCACCGGCGGCGGTAATCGCCTCCAGCGCGACCAGTGCGCGGTGCAACAACGGTGCGGTTTTATTCAAATTGATAATATGAATTTTATCTTTGACCCCATAAACATACGGTGTCATAAGTGGATTCCAACGACGGGTGTGGTGTCCGAAATGAACGCCGGCCTCCATCAATTGTTGCATAGAAAATTTTGGCAATGCCATGATTTATCCTTTTTGTTTCTGTTAAATCCTCGCCCTGGTGGGAAATGCAAACCGGAAATCCCGGACAGAAACCCCACACAACGGCTGTGTTCTTCGCACCAAACGGCACGTGCCCCCATAATATGACAAAAATTTCAAAAAAGCAAGTATTTTTCTAAACAAAAAACTTGTGTTTTCGTATTTATGTTTTATGATACAAACATGAACATAGGATTGGGGAAAAATCGATGAAAAAAAAGAATAAAAAATCTGTGGGCGGGCGGATACGCACCGCGCTTGTTATCGCAATTTCTGCTGGAATCGTTGCGGCATCTGGGCTTTATTGGATGGGACATCGTGGCGCACATACTACAAAGATGGATGCGTATATTTCCGCCCCAACCAAAACAAATTTCACAGATGACGCGTCCACGGTGCTTTCAAACAATTTCCCGGACATAAACAATAACCGCGAATTATCCAAACCCGCGACGTTACGCATATCATACGATTCGGTATCGGGGCCAAATAATTCGGCATTTAAATACGATTCGTCAAATACCAAGGTTGCCGAAAATGTCAAAATATCCCCCGCTATTCGTGGTACATGGAAAATGCCAAGTCCGAACGAAATAACCTTTACCCCCGAACAAGATTGGCCGGCGGCGACCAAGTTTACCGTAAAAATTGGCAATAATTTATTCACACGTGATGTTCGCCCCAACCGTTCAACCATATCTTTCAAAACCGAACCAATTGTCGCAACAACCGAAATATTTAATACCTATGCGACACCGGGTGAAAAAAATTCGGTAACCGGCGTTGCGATAATATCTTTTAATTATCCGTTTCAAACACGCGACTTTGCGGACAAGGTTTCAATGAAACTTGATGGACGCTATATTGATTTCACCGTAAAGTTCGATAGGTACATGCGCACCGCAATGATACAAACCGCACCAATTCAAATAACCGACGAACCACAAACATTGCGCATGAAACTAAATCGTATATCGGATGCGGATGAAAAATCACGCACGGAAAAGATAACCGCAAAAACAATCATAAATTCCGCGGACGACTTTTTCAAAATTGCGGATGTTACAACGATAACCGCGGACGATAAATTTGGCAACCCACAACAATTATTATTGCTAAACACAACCGCGGCGGCAAAAGAAAATACAAATTGGTCAAAATACATTACCGCATATTTATTGCCAAAGAAAAAAGCGTCGGAACCCGACGAAGATGTTCATGCATGGGCACGTGATGAAATTACACCGGAAATTATAAGTAAATCCGAAAAACTTGCACTTAAACACATTGACTTTGTAAATCCGGCGGGCACATATCAATACGCGTTTTCATACGATGTTTCTGATGATGTGACAAGGTATATTTATGTCGATATTGCACCTGATATGCAATCGGAAAACGGATTTATAATGAAAAATGGCATGAACACCGTTATGTCGGTGGCATTCCCAGAACGCAGTGTCAAAATTGTTGGCCGTGGCGCGTTGCTTTCGCTGCGCTGAAGATCGCCGGGGAGTTTTGTGAGGAGCTTCTTGGCGGAAATTTCCTTTACTGTATCGCCGTCCATAATGATCAGGCACATATGCATGCGCACATCACCTTTGATTCGGTCTCGAAGACGGACGGATATAAGTTTCATTCCCCGAAGGGAGATTGGGAGAAAAGGATCCAGCCCATTACCGACCGATTGTGCGAAAAATACCATTTGCCAACACGGCACGCGACCATGTGAATTATACTTCCGTCAACCTTGGCGAATACCTTGACCGAACATACAAAGATCAAACAGGCATATTTGTTGTAAAGGCCGGCGCAACCGAAAATGACGCCGAATATGGTGACGCACGACTTATATTGCTAACGGACCTTGGAATTATCCGCAAAATAAATCTTGATAGGTCTTCGGTTGTGTTCGTTTCGTATTTGTCCGATGGCAAACCCGCCAAAGACATTGATATAACGGTCCTTGGTCGAAACGGGCAACCAATATGGTCTGGGGTCACAAACACGGACGGCGTTATCGATATTCCGCATTTTTCATATGACGAATATCGCAACGCCAAAGAACCGGTTGCAATTGTTGCCCGCACCGGAAATGATGTATCGTTTATCCCCTATAATGCCGAAGGTGAACAAACAACCGAATTTTCAAAATTTGATGTTGGCGGAACATACGCGTCAAACGCGACACCACTGCGGTCATTTGTGTTTTCGGACCGTGGCATATATCGCCCCGGTGAATCCGTCACGATTGGTGCGATTGTCGAAAATCAAAACTTTTCATCGGTTGCCGAAATTCCGGTAAAAATCGAAATTACCGACCCACGCGGGCGCACGATGCTTGAAAAAAAAGTTTCTCTTAATTCGGACGGAATGTTCGATGTCACCCATCAATTATCAACCGACGCAACAATCGGTCGATACGATGTATCCATATATTCATTGAATAATCGCGGCCGAATCCAAGATTCAATCGGAACCGCGCAATTCAATGTCCAAGAATTTGTCCCCGATACAATGAAAATAAATGTTCAGGTGGACAATGCGAAAACAAACGGTTGGATTTCCCCCGAAAATATTCTGGCAACCGTGTTTTTGAACAACCTTTACGGCACACCCGCAACCGACCGCCGTGTTTCCGCGCATGCCACATTACGCCCGTTTAATTTTACATTTGACGAATACCGCGAATATAAATTTACCGGCAATTTCATATCTGATGGTGTGATATCGCGCGGTCTTGCCCGCGCCGGCCAAACATTTAGTATTGATTTGCCCGATGTGCGCACCGACGAAAACGGTGTTGCAAAAATAGATGTAAATTTCAATCGCGAAATTCCAACGGGCACATATATGTTGAATCTTGAAATTCGCGGATTCGAAGCCGGCGACGGCAAAAGCATTCAAACCGCCATTGCGTCCCGCGTTTCAAACCTAAGATACCTTGTGGGCTTTCATGCGGATTCCGATTTATCCTATGTTGCACGCAATTCCGAACATAAAATCAAACTTATTGCACTTGATAATGATGCCAAGGCAACAAATGCCGAAAACCTTAGTCTAAAATTTATCAAACGCGAAAATTTAACAAGCCTTATCAAGGATTATGCCAACAATTATAAATATAAAACCACATCGCGCGACACTGTTGTTTCTGTGACGCAATTGGCAATACCCGAAAAGGGAACTGAAATCGAATTGAATACCAAAAACGGCGGAACATATTATGTTCAAATAACGGATGCGGACGACAACATATTGGCAAACATTGAATACTTTGTGGCCTCTGACGAAGATGCCGAACTGGGGGGCGATGCAAACGCGGAATTACAAATAAAACTTGATAAAGATGAATACAAACCCGGTGAAACAATAAATATAGGTATTGTTGCGCCGTACACCGGAACCGGTCTTATCACAATCGAACGGGACAAGGTTTATGCACACACATGGTTTAACGCAACCACGACCGCATCAACACAAAAAATCACCCTGCCCGATGATTTCGAAGGCACCGGATATGTCAATGTTTCGTTTGTCCGCAACATCAACAGTCGCGATGTCTTTACCAGTCCGTACACATATGCAATCGCGCCATTTTCAACAAATATCGACAAGCATAAAATCAAGGTTGAATTAAAAACCGAATCCATCATACGTGACAATAAATTGGATATTGAATATTCAACCAATAAAGATTCTGATTTAATGATTTTTGCGGTAAACACCGGAATTTTGCAAGTTGCCGGATATGAATTACCAAACCCGATTAAACATTTCTTTCAAAAGGCGGCATTGCAAGTCCAAACAACCCAGATACTGTCACTATTGTTGCCGGAATACAATATCTTACGCGAAGTCGCCAAAACCGGGGGCAGTGATGAATCACTTGCGGATTTTGCGAACGAAAAATCGGCACTAAGCAACCCATTTGCGCGTAAAAATCTGCCGTCTATCGCGTTTTATTCGGGCATATTAAAAACAACCGCAAATGAAAAGAAAAACATAAGTTTCGAAATCCCCGAATACTTTAATGGTTCAATCAGTGTTTACGCCGTTGCGGCGTCAAACGGCGCAATCGGTTCGGCGCACACATCCACAACCGTTCAATCGCCGGTTATCATATCGGTATCCGCGCCATTGTTTGTCGCACCAAATGACAAATTCACCGTAAACACAATCATATCAAACCTAACCCCTGAATCCGGCGAAAACGCAACCGCACGCATGGACGCGTCATCGGCGAACAATTTACTGGCCATCGCAAATAATACAAACACAATGTCCGTCCCTGAAAACACCGAAAAACTTTGGGCATTTGATGTGACGGCAAATGGCGCACCCGGTATCGCCGACATAAATGTATCAACAACATTGTTTGACGATAAAAACACCGCCATCGCATCGCGTCGCACATCAAACAGTTTATCAATAAGACCCGCAACAACATTTACAACGGAAATAAAGACAGGAATATTAAAAGACACGAACACAACACTACGGCACTTTGAAAACAATATGTATGACGAACATTTTACGCGAACAATTTATATTTCCCGTTCGCCATCTGTGCTGGTTCGTCCGTTGTTTATGTATCTTAAGAATTACGATTATACATGCACGGAACAAATGGTGTCAAAAACATTGCCCTATGTTTTAATGCCAGAAAACAAATTGCTTGGCACCGAATACAAAGATTCCGCCGAAAAAATTGCAAAGACAATTCAAACCCTTGGAAATCGGCAAAACAACGACGGTTCATTTACACTTTGGGCAAACGGTTCTGATTATATTGAAAGTTTAAACAGTGATACAACCCCGTATGTCACCGCATATGTTATGAACTTTTTGACCCTTGCGCGCCAAGGCGGGTTCCCTGTACCCCAGTCGATGTTTGCACGCGGAATTGATTTCTTGCGCGAATATGCCGCGCAAAATACAACGACCAAAACCGATGCGTTCGCCAAGGCGTTTGCGATATATGTCCTTTCATTAAACGATTATGTGACGACAAGTTATATTGATTCACTCGAAGAATACGCAAACGAAATGATAAAAGATTGGGAAACCGGTCCAATCGGCGCATACATCGCCGCATCATATAAAATGCTAAAACAAACGGACAAGGCATTTAATCTGATTTCAAAATACGAACTAAACAAACCGACACCAAAATCAAATGACAATATATTCGATAACATTGTTGCAAACGATGCAAATTATGCATTCATTATGCGTCGCTATTTTGATACGGCAAAAAAAGATTTGGAACAAAGCATAATGGAATACATAAATGCCGGAAATTACGATTCTTTTGTTGCGGCGGCAATTGTAATGTCTGCATTTGGTAACACAGAAAATCTGAACCTTGGCGACACAGATGCCATATCAATACTTGCCGATGGGAAACAGGTTAAACCACAATTTGAATCAGGCACAATTTATGCAAACCTGCCCCGGGAAATAACAAAATTGAATATCGGGTGCAAGAATTGCAAAGAACCATTATTCTATACAATGTTGCAACAAGGTTTCCCGAAATCTGTTTCACCAACATCGCATGGGTTGGATGTCACACGTACATATTATGATGCGGACGGCAACGAAATACATTCTGGTAAAATCGGCGACATTGTCGATGTCAAGATATCGGTTCGTGCACGTGGCGATACGGACTATGTTGAAAACGCGGTTATATCGGATTTATTACCGGGTGGATTTGCCCCAATATCTGATTCCCTTGCCGGCGACATGGATTTTAGCGAGGTCCGCGAAGACCGTGTATTAATATACGCAAACATCGGCCGCACCCCATTGGTGTTTTCATATCGCGCACAATTATCGGTTGCCGGCGAATTCACGGTTCCACCAATAACCGCGGCGGCGATGTATAATTCGGCCATTCGCGCCATTGGCGACGGGGGTAAATTTACCGTATCAAATGAAGCGAATTAAAAAAATCTTGCGATGGTTCGGAATTATTATTGGCGCACTTGTTGTCGTATGGGCGATTATCAGGTTCTTTTTTACCGCACCGATATTAGATGGTATTTCTTTTTCACGCGCATATTACGACCGCGATGGAAAATTGTTGCGCCTGACCCTTGCCGCCGATGACAAGTATCGCGTTTACACACCCCTTTCGGAAATAAGTCCACACATCGCGAACGCAATTATTTTATACGAAGATAAACATTTTTATAATCATATCGGCATAAATCCAATCTCACTTTTTCGTGCGATAAAGCAATATGCGTCCCGCACCCCACACCCGGTTGGCGCATCAACCATCACCATGCAGGTTGCACGATTAAAATACGACATAAACAGCAAAACTTTTCTTGGCAAAATGCAACAAATCGCACTGGCCATTTACATCGACCTGTTTCATTCCAAAGACGAAATAATAGAAGCCTACCTGAACCTTGCGCCATACGGTGGCAATATCGAAGGCATCGGCGCCGCATCAACAATATATTTTGGCAAACCTGCACGCGATTTAACAAAAATAGAATCAATCACACTTGCGACCGTTCCGCAAAACCCTGTAAAGCGCGGATTAAACACAACAACCGGCATAAAAAACCTTGAATCTATGCGTAAAAATTTGATTAAACGCTGGGTCGCCGAATATCCAACCGACACAAACCTTTTGACCTTTGCCGATATGCCAATTGAAACGAAATCACCGCGCGACCTGCCCTTTTTGGCGCCACATTTTACGGATTTTTTGAACACGCAAAAAATAAAGAAATCTGAAATCACGACAACATTGGATTTAAATCTTCAAACCAAAATGGAAAAAACAATCGCGCGCGAAATCGCCACACGCCGGTCGCACGGTGTCACAAATGCGGCGGCAATTTTGATAAATTATAAAACAATGGAAACCGTTGCGTATATTGGTTCGGCAAATTATTTTGACCGCGAAATATACGGTGAAAACGATGGTGTTCGCGCCCGCCGCAGCCCCGGTTCCACACTAAAGCCCCTTATTTATGCCACCGCCACCGACATGGGATTGATACACGGCATGACATTATTGCGCGATGCGCGCGTGAACTTTGGCGTTTATGCGCCGGAAAATTCAGACAACGATTTTTACGGTCCCATCCTTGCGCACGACGCATTGACGCATTCACGAAATATCCCGGCAATAAACCTTGTCCGCGAAATCGGCGCAAAAAATTTTTATAAAATTTTGTCTGATTCCGGCGTTGCAAACCTGCGCCCGGCGGAACATTACGGCATATCCGTTGCGCTTGGTGGGGCCGAGGTTTCAATGTTCGAACTTACGGACATTTATGCAACAATGGCGAACCTTGGGTCGCGCCGCGCAATTAAAACGGAATTAAATTCACCGGATACAGAAATAACAAAAATCTTATCACCAGAGGCATTTTTCCTAACCATCGACATGTTGGGACACCAATCAACACCAACCAAGAAAATTCCATTTGCAAAAAACACGCAAAAACCGATAAAGCACTATTGGAAAACAGGCACATCGTCATCGTATCGCGACGCATGGACGGCGGGAATTTTCGGCGACTTTGTTTTGGTCGTGTGGGTCGGCAATTTTGACGGCACCCCGAACAATGAATTTAGTGGCGCACGTGCCGCCGCACCAATATATTTTGCACTTGCCCAAACGGTTGCAAACCACTATGCATCAATCGGCACACCAATCAGGGACAACAACTTTATGCGCCCGGAATTAAACGTAATAACCGTCGACATGTGCGAAATCGGCGGCAACATCGCCGGCCCATATTGCCCGAAAAAAGTCGCGTCTTATTTTATTCCTGGCAAATCACCACTCACCCGAAACACCGTGCACCGTTCGATTGCAATTGATAATAAAACCGGCCTGCGCGCATGCACCCCCAACTCAAAGACCACACACAATGAAATCTTTGAATTTTGGGATTCGGAATATATCGATATGTTTCGGCGCGCGGGTATCCGGCGAAAGACCGCGCCGGCGTTTATGCCCGGATGCAAAGCCACGGAAACAAACGAAGATTGGGACGCGCCAATAATTGTGTCACCAATTCCCGATACAAAAATTGTAATAACCGCCGAACGCGATTTCGAACCAATCGGATTTATGGCATTTGGCGCGGATGCGGACGCAAAGTTATTCTGGTTTTTGGACGACAAAACATTGGGCACAACCAAAAGCGGCGAAACATTACAATATAACGTCCCCATGGGCGAACATATCTTGCGCGTCACCGACCCCGCCGGCACCACAAGCGAGATGAGTTTTAGCGTGGTGAAATAGTGGAAAGTGTAAGTGTTAGTGATTAGTGGTTAGTATGCCCTGGAATAATCATACTATTACGAAATAATTCTAAATACTACTAACCACTTACATCGATTTTACCGAAATATCTTTGCGTAAATTTTCGGCGGCTTGTTCTGCATGTTCTTTTGTATCAAACGCCGCCCCAATGCTATACACCTGAACACAACCCGGCATATTGATATATTCATCCGGTATTTTATACGGTTCCACGGTTGTAATATTATATGTTCCACGGTGCGATGGTTTTAGAATATATTTAACCGATGTTCCTTCAAATGCCGAACGGTCTATATCAAAATCCAATGGAACAATTATGAAATCCGATACATCTGATGCCAATTGCCTTGCACGTTCTTTATCTTTCGTAAATTTATAAGATTTATATATGGCAATTTCCAAAGGTTTACAGTAATAATTCACCATATCTTTGAACAACTCATCCGCCGATTTCGATTTATCGTCATTCATAAACGCAATAAGATAAGACAAAGTATTCGGATATTTTTTCTGGCCAAAATTGTCGGTCAAATCCATTTGTGTTACAAAGTCCGTATCAAATTTTTCAACGACTTGCCTTGCGGTTTGTTCATCTGTTTGATATTTTTCCATGATATATTCCACACCTATGGCATCCCATAACAATCCAAACGCGGCATATTTATTACCATTTTGGCGAACACGCGCATTTCTTTGGTGATGGTCAAATTCCCCGCCACCAATATCAAACACCAATCCATTAAAACCTCGCGGAACCCGTTCGACGCGTTTAACCACAGAAACATCAGATATAACTCCAACAATTTTCAACAACACCACAGACAAAATATCATCAGCATGAAAACGCCCAGTGTGCGTAATACACCCATTTTTAACAAGATTGCGAAGTTTTTCTATATTCTTTGCCACCAACATATCCTTGACGAAAGGATACAACAAACATATTTATTTGTCAACCAAAACCGGCGCAATAATGCGCCGGTTCCACTTACACTGTCCACTAATACAACCCAAACTTGGTTATATAATTAAACGACAGGCCGATGATAAAATTGCTGCCATAACTTTCGGCGTCGCGGGCCTTGGCACGGCGATATTGCACATATGGTCCCAATGTAAAATCACCCCAAAGGTTCGTATCCATACGGGCAACGACACTTAAATCGCGTTCCAAATCCGTTCCGACATATTGCGAATAATCAAGGTATTCACGATAATACCCATCGGTCGCAAATTTCACACCTTCGCGCAATTCGTATTCAAGTCGCCAACCAATTTCCGCGGCCAGTTTGCTGACTTGCCTATGCCCATATGTAAAGTCATATTCATACACGCCCGCAACATGCAAATCTTTGATTATCGGCGAATCAAACACCGCAAAACCCGCCATAGAACGCAAAACCTTTAACCGATTGTCCGTATCGTTCGCCGGAACAAATTCCGTTTCATACGCCGCCCGCGCCATTGGCCCAAGTTTGAACGAATCAAAATCCCAACACGCATAGTTCAAATTACTGGACAATAAAATTTTATCCGCGCTTTCGTTCACGGTTTTCGGTTCGTTATATGGTTGCAATTCCGTTCGCCCGTATTCCATAAACAAACTGTTGTCCCAATTCAAACGCCCATGCGTATATTCCAACGCCGTATCAAACACGCCCTTGATAAATTCTTGGCTATCGGCACTTAGTGCGGAAATGGGCGAATTATAATATTCATCAGAATGCCGAACCGTGGTCTTGGACAAATCAAGTCCGATTCGCCGAATATTCAAAATCAATTCTTTACCTTCCAAATCCGTGTCCGCGGCAAACACCGCAAAAGGCATGGCCGCCGCACACAAAGCAACAGAAATTTTTTTCATTTTTAGTTCCTTTGATTTTATTCCCACGAAAAATTATTACTTAAAGATATGCAAAAGTCCATTCTTATCTTGATACCGCCAACCGTTTTCACGCAACGCCGATGTTAACGCTGCACGCCGACCGGCATTTGCCCGAAAGACGATTTGATTACCGCCAATGGATTCCGTTTCCAAATCAACACCGACCCCGTTCGCGGCGCGCCGAATTTGACCCCAATCCGCAAATTTATCATTTAACGTGGCAACAATTGTGAATTTATTATCCGCCTCTTCTTCGGTCGAAAGCCAATTACGAACATCATTTCCATCCAACCAATTCTTTGCGGCAACACGATTCACGGTCATCTTTATATTCGCCGAATACGTCGTGTCCGAAAGTTTTTCGCCCGATATACCCGAACTTTCAACAAGTGTCGTAAGCACCGCATTTTTTTCATTTGCAACCGCCGTACGCAACGCGCCCGCATCCGCATATGGCGACAACACATCAACAATAATTTGCCGCCGCGCATCATCAAACGCCATTTGCTTCGCCGTCGCGGCGGTGTCACTTGTCATATTCACATGCGCCGTCCCCACAAGGTCCGCCGCCATCGCAACCACCGGCAACGAAAATAAAACCACAATAGATAAAAATTTTTTCATACTTGTCATACCTTTATAAATGCCCTAAAACTTTGCCTGAATTCCAACATGGATTCCCATAGATTTATAAATCGATTCGATTTCATTGTCAACCTTGCAAACCCAACCCGGACATTCTGCCTCTATCTGTGCAATGTTTTGAACGGTCGGATCGTTTTCCAACATATATTGCTGTATTTCCGCTGTTGTCATATTTTGATTGGCCAATTCTTTCGAATAATCAGCAAACAATTTATTATAAATATCCGCATAATACCCACTGTTTAGGTACGTATTCGCTTCGCCCCCGGACATGGTGTAATAATCAAATGTGAACCCAAGCGAGAAAAACACACTTTCGGTCAACGCCGTCATATAATTCGCCCCCAATCCAATATGCCACGCATCGCCAAACCCGCCCTTGTCTTCGACACTTTTCGGATGTTGCCAATCGACACGATACGGTTGGTCCCCGGTCGAAGTATACATCGGCAATCCAAATTCAAACCGCGCATTAAATTTATTATACACATTTACATCATAATCCAAATCCAATGCTAAATATGGTCCCATCCATGTCGTTTCATAAGAATGGCTTATGCTTGGCAAATGAAACATATATGTTCCGCCGGTACTTACACCCGTCGCCCCATTTGCAATTGTCCAAAATCCATATTGATCAACCGCTGGATTCCATAAAACCTGTTGCGTATTATTGTTGTATTCAATAATAACAATTGGGTCGCATTGCGTTTCATCACCACCATTGACATTTGTGCAATACCCGGTATCCACCGTTAAACCATAGATACCGATACCCAATCGAAGGCGTCACACGCGCAACCCCAATTCGAAATGTATCCGGCAACCCAAACCCGGCATACAGCCCAAGCATATTACCACTGCTGCTTTGGCCAATTGACAACGAATGTCCAATCTGTTGTCCAAGCAATTCGTCCGCCGTTCCATTACCATCATTATCTTTCCACCATTCGGTAATAAAATATCCGCCATTGGTAATATCGTCGTCAATCATGGTTGAATCACCAAATTGCATACCATACTTTGCCCCGGCCTCTATCAACAGTGGGGTTGTATCACCACCGAACACATATTTCATATCACCTTCTATCACATTCCAACGAATGTTATCATAGTGCAACTTACTGCCCGCACTTTTCATTTCAAAGTTCCAATTTGCAAATTCATGCGACAGCCCAAGGTCAAAAAAGAACCCCTTTTCCACTTTATTTTTGTTATCTACAAACCGCGTCTGGTTCGAAACCTGTTTATCACCCGTTCCAACAACCCGCGTATAATCTTGATACGGCGCACCAATATATGCATTATTGTTCGGCGCAACCGTCCGTGTCCGTGTGTACATTGTATCTTGGGCGTAACTTGTTTGCTGCTGTTGCTGACGTGCGGCATACGATGTTTTGGCATAATTTTGCTGTGGCGAACGATAGTTCCCCGTATAATATGTCCCCGCCGCCCCCGCGGTCCCGGCACACAATGCAACCAACGAACATCCCAAAAGTGCCCTGCGTATGATAGTATTCATATAAACTCCTATTCCTTTTTTATTATCAAATATATTTTATCACAAAAAGATTGAAAAAAAAACATTATTATGTAAAATAGCAACCGTTTTAATATCACGCCGTGCGGATATGGCGGAATTGGTAGACGCTCAGCACTAAGGATGCTGTGGAGAAATCCGTGGGGGTTCAAGTCCCCCTATCCGCACCAAAATTTGATTTTATTGCACATTTTCCACTTGCCCAAAAAATCATAATTTTGCTAACCTTGCACCAAAGGGATGAAAGGATTTAGACTAATTTTCTGTGTATGCCTTGGCATAATTGCCTTTGGGCACGCGGTTGCCGTTGATGGCGACGATACCGCGCGTGCCGCAACGCGTCGTGCGTCTTCACCCACCACAACCGCCGCGCGCGCAACACCACCGGCGGCAACACCAAACCAAAACGCGACCACACGAAATGTATCAACCGCACCGCGCACGGCCGCAACCGAATCGCGCGGTGCAATTCAGGCAACCGCCACCGCGCCACGCACCGTGTCCGCGCGTACCAACCCTGTGATACGTCCAACCGTTCAAAATCGACCAACCGCAAACATCACACGACGGGCAACAAACGCGCGAACGGCGACTGCATCACGCACCGCACGCGCACCGCGCACAAGTGCACGAACCGCCACGCCCGCACGCGTTGCAACCAATACCACGGGCGCAATCGTCACAAACTATACAAAATGCCGCGAAATATTTTATGAATGTATGGATGAATTCTGTGCAAACAAAGACGCAAATCTGCGCCGGTGCGCATGCTCAAGCCGTTCAAATGAATTCAACGATATAAAAAAACAAATGACAAATGTTGAAAATAAAATGCTGGATTTCAACCAAAGATTGTTGCTTGTGAACATGGATGCCGAAGATGTGAACGCCATAAACACCGCAACAGAGGGCGAAGACGCATTTTATTCCACCCGCGACACAACAAAATCCAAACGCGCATTGGACGACATCGCCAAAAAGTTAAATGCAAAATTCGGCGATACCGATTCGGGTGGTGGGGGCCTGGGGGCGATATCATTGACATTAAATGTTGATGCGGCATTCGATACGGTCGATTCGTTTATGGGCATCGACACAACGACCAAATCCGGTGTTGCGCTTTACAATGCCGCCCTGCCCATCTGTCACGACATCGCGCGTGAGGTTTGCACCGACGAAGAAATATCGCTTGCGCAAAACGGTTATCAAATGCAAATTGAACAGGATTGCAACACCGTCAAAAAAGCGTACCAATCCCAGGTTGACCAGGCCCGCACCAAGGTATTCGAAAGTGGCGCATTGCTTGACATGTCGCGTCTTGATGCGTATCAAACACGAAATTCCGATGATTTACTAACTTGCAAGCGGAAAATGCTTGAAATGCTGACCGACACAACGGTTTGCGGTGCCAAAATGGAAAAGTGCCTTGATATGACCGGCCGCTATATCGACCCAACAACGGGGGCCGCTTTCCTTAGTGTGAATTTGGCGGATTTGGATAACATGATTACGCGCCCAGGCGTGAATCAAACATGGACATCGGCGAACAGTTCTGGAAAATTCATCACATTTTTGAACGACCGCAAAAAATATCTGAACACGGCAACCGAACATTGTGAAACCATCGCCGACACGGTTTGGGACGCATTTATCGAAGACGCATTGGCGCAAATCAAACTTGCACAAACCGCAAAGCTAGAAGAGATACGCCAGGCATGTACAAAACTAACCGCGGAATGTTTGGATTCTGCGGCCGATTCGATTGAAAATTTTGATGCGCGCGCATTATCCGTATTCGGCATCATGGCGGACAGGACTGCAAACACCATGTGCGCCGATGTCCA
>OMPY01000029.1:0-11646 GCA_900313105.1 uncultured Pseudomonadota bacterium | reverse complement strand
CAATTGTATCCAGTTGCACCCAGGTTGGCCAAAATTGCATCATCCAATCATGCAAATCAATTTCCGGCAATTTTGACCTGTGCGATGACATAGATTTTTCACCGAATCGCCACGCGATACTTGAACGCACGGCATGCTGGGGCGAAGTATTAAACTGTGTCGCATCGGCGGGCGACAACGCAATTATGGCGATAATGGATAACCTTGGCAAAACGACGACCGGCACCCACAAATACGCCTTTTATAAAGAATTATACGGCAACGCGAACATTTCCCCAATCGAAGATATATGCACCGCGAACGGTTTGTGCAACGATTCAAACGCCGAATGCGCCGCATGTCGAATCGCCGAACGCATTTGGGGCAATTGCGAAGAATATCCGGCGGTAATTATTGGGACCAGCACGGACGAACAACATAACCGCATACACATGCCACAAAATGGCCAAAGCACCTTGCTTTCGTGGTTTGCAATAAACACCGGCACCGCACGATCGACAAACGGCGGCGGATATCAAAGTGACGCACGCAGTTGTGTGAACACCCGTTGCACCGCCGAAACAACATATACAAACAGCATGGGGCAACCAATATGCCTGTCTGATGATGCCACCGCCGGCAATATCACGGGCGAAGGTATGTATTGTCCAACACCACATGTTCAAATGCAAATCAATGATAATCTGACCAATTGCTGTTTTGCGAACCCAAATGGTTTTGATACAATCCCAATGGACGGCGAAAATGCCCCATGTTGCGTGGGAAAATTGCAAGACGGTTTATGCATACCCAAAAACACATCGGCCCAAGAATTAGGACACAGAGGAAACGAACAAATAATTTGCATTGGCACGCTTGACACGGGTGGCAACACGGGCAATGGTTTTCCATTGGGCGACACAATCGCATGCAACGGGACATTTGTTAAAATCACAAACAATAAAACATATGAATCAATGGTATACGACAACAGTATCACATCAACCTACCACCCCACCGGCACAAAATATACACCCAAAATGGGATATTACGGGCCGGACGACAACCAACACAATACTTTTATTGAAAGCAACGACATAAACAATTGGTTCATACATTACAGTGTCGAATAAAAACGCTTGACAATGTGCGTTTTTTGTGTCAATATACACATATAACCAAAAGGATTCAATATGAAATCACAAACGAAATATATCATTTTGGCGTGTGCGATGGCCCTTTGCAAGGCTTGCAAAAAGGCCCCTATGCCCACACAATCAAACCAACCAACCGCACCAACCTATACAATCGGCAATGGCGGAACAGATACAATTATATGGACACCGGGATATTATACAATGACCGGCCCATCACGCAGTGAAATCAAAGCGTCGTTGGAAAATAACGACACGGTTGTAATTTTGGCCGACACATCATATAACGCACGCGAATTCATGCGCTTTATGTCCACCGGCGCATGGAAGACCTTGGCCGACAGTCTTGGTTATAACAAGGGTTCCGCGTTCCCAAAAACAATCAATTACGGTGGCACTTTGACCCCGGATACCATTTATCAAAATCCATTATGGCAATACCCACCTTATATGGATAGATCCGGCATGTCCGCCGACGTGACCGGGCAATTGGGCAATTTTGGGTTTAATATTGTTCCATTTAATGGTCGTGGCCAACGGTAATTTGGGCGCCACACAATAAACGAACACTATTATTTAAAAAATCGGCATTATGCCGATTTTTTTTACTCATCCCGTCTCCAATTTATTATTGCAATATAAAATCGTATATGTTAATTTCCATAACATGAGAATGTTCCCGGTTTTTTTATTGCCCATAAGCGTTTACGCTGCAACTGATTGTGCGACTATAAACAACGCAACAACATGCAGTGCCACGGCGGGTTGTTATTGGAACGGCACATGCGGACCTTGCCCCGCAAACTATTTTTGCACCGGTAATGGAACCAAAAGTCCATGTCCCGAACCGTTTAACCATTCAGGTTCTCAATCAATGAGTATAAGCCAATGCGAAGCGCATATACAATGCGGTTCAAACCCAAATGACACCGCGGTTGTTACATGCTATAACTGGCAAGGTAATAAATGCACACCAACAAACGAAACACCATACTACACCGTTCAATGGGCATATGCCGGTGCCGAGGGTATAAACGGTGACACCACTAACTCACCTTGGATGCGCAAACAGAATCACGATTGGTTTTCTCCGAATGGCGGTCCTTTGGCGGAATGGAATACACCTAACAATTACCACCTTGAAATAAAACCTGTCTATGCTGATTCTGGAACAACAACTGAATGGTGGGAAACTTCTTTTGAAATCGCATGTGTGCCGAACACCAAAACATGCAAAAGTTTTAATGAACCCAGCAATTTTCCACCAATAGATTGCACTGCTTATAATTCAACAAATTGTCCCGACACCCAAGGATGCGGTCTTGTATACGCCGGCCAAGGCAGTGGCACGACCCCTGTTTATCAGTGCACTTATTTGAATAATATCGGTGCATCCATTGAACAAACAAATTGTGCACACGAAAATATCAGTGGCAACGCCCATTGGATTGCTCCAGACGGCGGAAATAATACGCTTGGATTTAGTTATTGGGACGTTTCAGAATGTAAATGTGATTATAGTGCTATTCAATATAATTCAAATGCAAACTGTTATGGCACCGGGACATATCCATCAATATTCAACAACACATCAACTCCAAATATAAACACTGTTCATTCGATTGGTGAGCACATAATTTTCAACAACGATGATCCAGAAACATTTATTTGCCGGAAATGCGCCGCCGGTCCATATTATGCAAATTATCTTTCTGGATTACACACGGTTAATAAATGCATAAAAATTCCGGATAATCTTTATCACGGATATGGATACTGGCGCAAACCATCTGCACCCGGATATTGTGATGGTGGCGATAACGGTATACTATGGCCCGCCACTTTGACCACAAACCCATGTGACATAAAACCGTGCCCTGCCGGAAAAACAACCACCGAATATGGTCCAATCGGTTCCGATTCTTGCCACTATACCGACCAAACAAAATTCTGTGATGCAAATGGGTGTTTTCATATCACCGACGCGGCGGACGGCGGTTGGAATTGGGATTAGTAATTATAATTGGATATCCTCTATCACCCGATGGATTTCGGACATTTCGGCGGGGGTAAATTTTCCCAAAACCCAATCTGCGGCATCAATTGGCAAGCCCAAATCACGCGGATGTCCAATTCCAATTCTTATGCGCCTATATTCGCGACCAATCGCCGAATCGATTGACTTTATGCCGTTGTGACCGGCGCTTGACCCGCCAACCTTGGTTCGCGTGTCTGCAAAGAGAACGGCATCCAGTCTTACCGTGCCGGACAGATTCATAAATGTTTGCGGTTTTAATAAATAAACCTTTTCGCCCTCAATGTTGCCCTCGGCGATAAGCCCGTCAAATTTTGCGCGAAAGGTCGAAAAATTATAGCGGCGATGGATTTCATCAGCCGCCATAAATCCGACATTGTGCCGCGTTCTTTCGTATTCTGGGCCGGGATTCCCAAGTCCAACAATTAAAAAAATAGGTTTATTCGCTTGCATATACCAAACTCTTTTTCTATTATTATATTATCATAAAAAGGAGTGAAAGATGAAGTTAAAAACATCAATTATTTTATGTTCCCTTGCATCCGCCACGACGATGCCCGCGGTTGCAAATTCCGCATTTGACCTTTACGCCGGCGTTTCGGTTGGTGTCGGCGCGCAAACATTGTTCGGCGATGGGAAGAATGAAACAAACACTTCACAATCCTTTGGCGCGATGTTCGGAATTGATGTCCCGGTTTTCCGCGGCGAAATTGAATATACATACATCGGCACATCCGATTCGCATGCAAGTATCGGCTTCGCAAACGCATATTTCAAAATGCCTTCGACCGTGATTCGTCCATACCTTGGGCTGGGGGTCGGATTGATGTTCGCCGGCGAAGAAAACAAGCGGTATAACGAAAAATATGATACAAAACCGGCGTACCAAGGCATGCTTGGCGTGACAATCGACGTCCCAAAATTGCCGTTTAAGTTTGATGTCGAAGCGCACGCGATTTATATTCCGGATGTTTTGCGATTCGGTGACGAACGCCCCGACGTTTTGCATTACGAGGCGAAACTTAAACTTCGCTATTTATTCTAAAATCAAAACGGGGCCACGTGCCCCGCATTTAAGTAACGGGGGCCATGTATGCTAACACTGATTGACGGAAATTCGATTTTATTTCGCGCATATTATGGCGTGCACAGCCGCCTTACGCGAACTGACGGCACCCCAACCGGCGCGGCGTTTGCTTTTTTCAACATGATGTTGCCGGTATTTGCCGCCGCCAAGCCCGACGATATTTTCGTATGCGTGTTTGATGCATCGCGCCAAACTTTCCGCCAAGAAATATACCCGGAATACAAGGCAAACCGCCTTGAGACGCCCGCCGATTTAATTTCCCAAGGCGCGTTGATTCGCCGCGGTCTTGCCGAAATGGGTGTCCCCGTTCTTTGTGTCCCCGGGGTCGAAGCCGACGATGTAATAGCCACAATCGCAACACAAAACTGCACCGTCGCCGACAAAACCCGCATTATGACCGGTGACAAAGATTTAATGCAATTGGTGTCTGATTGTATTTTCCTTTATGACGGCATGAAGCAGAAACGCATCGAACGCGACGCGGTTATTGAAAAATTTGGTGTGCCACCCGAACGCGTTATCGATGTTCAATCACTGATGGGTGATTCGTCCGACAATGTTCCGGGCGTTCACGGAATTGGCCCGAAAAAGGCCGCGGAACTTATCAACGAATTTGGTTCACTTGACGAACTTTATGCACATTTGGACGATATAAAAAATGAACGCACGCGAAAACTCCTTGCCGAATCGCGTGATGCGGCATACATATCAAGAAAACTCGTCACACTTAAACGCGATGTCGATTTGTCGGGATTAAAACTTGGGCCATTGCACTTCAACCGCGCCGCCGCATTGGAATTTGTTCAAAAAGAAATCGAAAGCAATTCACTGTATGAAAAAATTTCAAAACTGTTTAGCGAAACCAATGCCAAACCAACAAAATTTGAATTTCCTGGTTCCGCATGCCCCGTCGATACGCCCGCACCCACCACACCAACGCAAAACGAATCGAAAATGACCTTTGCGAAAATTACGACCATCGCGGAATTGGAAAATTTTTTATCAGGCGTGCATGATGTTATCGCACTTGATACCGAAACAACCGGCCTGGACCAAATGACCGCAAAAATGGTCGGCATGTCATTAGCAATCGATGCGACACACGGCGTTTATATTCCATTACGTCATCGCGCGGCGGCGGGCGATTTATTTGGTGGTGACCCTATTGCCCCGGGACAGATTTCAATCAAAGATTTGTATAAAAAAATCTGGCCAATTTTGACGGATAAAAAAATTACCAAGGTTGGGCACAACCTAAAATTCGACCTGCACATCATGGCGAACGAAGGGTGGGACATCGAAAAAATTTCTCCGATTGACGATACAATGTTGTTGTCGTACGCATTGCATGGAACATTGCATTCGCACGGCATGGACGAATTGGCGTTAAAATACCTGAATCATCAAAATATAACTTTTGCGTCACTGTTCCCGCCCAAGACACGCGATGCCGACATGCACTTTGATGAATTACCAATCGACACCGCATATCCATACGCCGCCGAAGATGCCGCCGTCACAATGGCGCTGTATAAACTTATGCGACCGCAACTTGACGCGAATGAAAAACTGCGCGAATTGTATGAAAAATGCGACCGACCGTTGCTAATGGTTTTGACAATGATGGAACGCGCCGGCGTATTGGTGAACAAAAATAAATTATTACAACTTTCGGGTGTGTTTCATGAACAACTTACGAAAATCAGCAACGAAATCTTCGACCTTGCCGGACACGAATTTAATATCGCCAGTCCAAAGCAACTTGCAACCGTTCTGTTTGATGAATTGCATTTGCCCGAAAACAAACGGCGTTCCACCGATGCGGATTCACTAAACGATTTAATCGAACATCACGAAATTATAGAAAAGATTTTGAATTGGCGTTCAATTGCGAAACTTGCGGGAACGTATGCGGATGCCCTGCCCCGGCAAATTGGTGACGACGGTCGCATTCACACAACATATTTGCAAACAAGTACGAATACCGGCCGCCTGTCAAGTCGCGATCCGAACCTGCAAAACATTCCGGTCAAAACCGAACTTGGCGAAGAAATTCGGAAATGTTTCGTAGCGGACCCAAACAAAAAACTTATCGCGGTCGATTATTCACAGATTCAACTGCGCCTACTGGCGGACGTTGCAGACATAAAAACGTTCAAGGATACATTTATCGCGGGCGCGGACATTCACGAACAAACCGCGCGAAAAATCTTTAATATTCCGCAAACAACCATAGTTCCAAAAGACCTGCGCCGTGCGGCAAAAACCGTAAACTTTTCCATCATATACGGAATTTCATCAATCGGCCTTGCGGCACAACTAAATGTTTCGCGGGCGCGCGCGGCGGAAATAATAAATTCATACATGGCGGGATTACCGGAAATAAAAAAATATATCGACGATACCAAGGAATTTGCGCGCGAAAACGCATGTGTTTATACGCCATGGGGCCGCAGAATAGAATTACCAGAGGTCCGAAATTCCCGTCTGCGCGCATACGCCATGCGTGCCGCAATCAACGCCCCAATTCAGGGGTTTGAGGCAGATTTAATGCGCCGCGCGATGATAAATGTTTATAATGAAATCGTTGTTCCGAATAACGACAAAATAAAACTTATTATGCAGGTTCATGACGAAATGGTTTTCGAATGCGATGAAAAACTTGCCGAAAATTTCGCCGAACGAATTAAAAACATCATGGAAAATGTGACCAAGATATCCGTGCCACTGCGCGCGGACTATGTCATCGCACCATTTTGGGGAAAGTAAAAAAGGGTTGTTTTTCAAATAATCATTAGTATAATCCCAACAAATTAAGGATAAAACATTGCAGTACAGTATTATTGTCCCGATTTTTTGGTGGTATTGGGGTTCAAAGTTTAATGAATCATGGGGTTCGGGTTCATCTGGATCATCGCCACTGCCTGATTGGAACAATCGGAACAATCGTGACGATGATAAAGGATCGTTGTGGCTTTGGATTCTTTGCATTGTTATGGTGGGTGCAATGGCTGCTTATGCGGCATATGTAGCATTTTTCTATAAAACCGAATGGGATGAACAATTAGATCAAGCACGAAAATATGGAACAGAACAGGTTTTGGAATCCACGCATTCGCGTGCGGTAAAATCGGTGGATACAATCAATTTTGCGAATTATGTGATGATTCCACAAAAGACAGCAGAACGTGATTCAGCACGCTACAGTCGGAAAATATCCCGTTTTATTAACCTCAGTGGAACCGATTATTTATACAAATATATTGTATACGAAACCCCGGGGGATGGGTATCGTCATGCTTATTATAAAGTGGTCTTTGATAAAGACGCTTTTGTCAAAGAACCCAAGGTTCAAAAAGCGTTACGTGGATACGAACAGTCATGTCAACAACTGGCCGCCCGGCGCAAAGTTTATAAACCCCAAAGCAAATGACCCTTTACAACTGAATAAACCCTTTGGGGTTATTTTCCAAATCTTCGATGGCCTTGTCCAAGGTTTCGCGATATTCCAAGAACTTCTTTTTATTTTCCGCGTCCAGATTATTTATCGCCGGCAATTTCACAGTCATCGGGTTTACATGCTTGCCATCCTTGATAATTTCATAGTGCAAATGTGGCCCCGTCGACAACCCGGTTGAACCGGAATATCCGATAATCTGCCCCTGCTTTACCGTGGTGCCAACCTTTACATTTTTTGCAAACTTTGACATGTGCGCATAAAGTGTTTCAAACGACCCATTATGACGAATCCGCACAAAGTTTCCATGCCCGCGATTATATCCACGTGCAACGACACGCCCCGCGCCGGCGGCGGGAATCGGTGTTCCGGTCGGTGCACGAAAATCGACACCCTTGTGCGCACGCGTAAAGCCCAAAACGGGATGTTTACGCCGCGTTGAAAAACTGCTTGTGACTTTCGCATTATTTATCGGCGTGCGTTTCAGCGATTTAATCGCGCCATTTCCATTTGGGTCATAGTATCCAACCGTTTTATCGGCCTTTTTGAACCGATACATTTTCACATTCCCACGCAGCGCATCAAACGACACAACCGACACCGCACCGTTATCAACATGCACATTGTCATGATAGTTTTCTTCATACAACACAGAAAACTTTTGCCCCGCGCGCACATCACGTTCAAAGTCCATTTCAAACGCCAACAAATCATAAACATCCGCCAAAATTCCCGCCGGAATATTTGCACGCATCCCGGCAAGGTAAAAACTGTCGCCGTCCAAAATTTCCCCTTGGCGATAAACCAGGCGCGTATCGCGTTCAATATCAATCGCATTGCAATTCCACACCCCAGCATCGTCACAGGTCAATTCCACACGCCGCCACGGCCCCGGCAAAACAACAATTTTTGTTATCGGCGTATCAGGCCCACCGTCGCGCACGATTTCGATTTTATCCTTGTCCGCGCGAAGTCCCGTTATGCCCGCCTTGGCCTTTAGAACACCGGCGATGGAATTTATATCCTTGCCCCCGACGCCGTTGGCCGACAAAATTTTGGAAAGTGTATCGCCCGCCACAACATTTATAACCGTCGTTTTATTATCCACCGGCGCAATCGTTTCCGTCACAAAGTCCGCCGTTCCCGGCACATCGTCCACCGTCCGCCCGCGCAAAACGGCCCATAAAACAACCACAACCGCAATCACCGCACACGCCCCCGCAATCCATAAAACCGCGCGGACAAATTTCTTAGAAGTTATAATATTTTTTGCTTTTTCCATGGCGTCCATTATAATAGTTTTATGACAATAAATCAAGCCTTTGAACTTTTGAAAGATGCCGGCGGCATTCGCGCGGCCCGAATTATTACGGACAACTTTCCAAAAATTTCGTGGTTTCGCGCACATATAATCGCGCACCGGTTGCGCCGCGGCGCGCCCGTCGCAAAAATCATACATAAAAAATGGTTCTATGGTTTGGAATTTTATACGAACCGCAAAACACTGGACCCACGCCCCGACACCGAAACATTGGTTGAATCTGTTTTATCGAACGATTGGCACGCACCAAAGATTTTGGATTTAGGCACCGGCACGGGCTGTATCATCGCGGCCATCGCAAAGAACATCGATTCCGCAACCGGCACCGCGGTCGACATATCACGTGGCGCACTGCGTGTGGCACGCCGGAACATAAAAAAACTGAACCTGCGCAACAGAATTAAAATAAAGCGCGGCACTTTCGCAAACCCGCGACTCACCCGCGAAAAATTTGATATCATCGTTTCAAATCCGCCATACATTGCAATGGGCGACCCGCGCGTTGATGCGGGCGCAAAGCACGACCCGCGCATTGCACTTTATGCGAAAAACTGCGGCATGGCGGCATACGAACAAATTGCAAAAAATGCAAAAAACTGGATTGCTGAAAACGGGAAATTATATATCGAAATTGGTGCGGGTGCGGAAGTATCGGTCCGAAAAATTTTTGAATACGCCGGTTGGAAATTCACCCGCGCCGACCGCGACCTGGCCGGCATTACGCGGGTTTTGGTATTTACAATCTAAAAACCCCGAATTTCTTCGGGGTTTGTTTTTATCTTTGTTTTGCATATTTATCTGGGAACAATAACGCACCAATATGTTTCCGAATAAATGGCGATGTGCAATTCCCCGATGCAATATATTTTGGACAATTATAATTGTCCCATGAACCACATTTTTCTTTGGACAAAGGCAGCATTTCCACCACTAATTCATTTTCACCAATTTTTAGTTTAGACGGTCGAAATTTCTCTGGCATACCATACGGAAGCACACCTTTTGAACTTTGTGCATAATACAGGATAAAACCGCATGTATGATTATCACCATTAGTCGCACTTGGTTTGTATTCCGAAATCGCCGCCAAGAAATCTTGTTTCTGGGCATCCGTAATTGTTCCACAATTCAAAACTGTCGGTTTTTCTTTACCATTTGGCACATTGGTTACGGTTATTTGCACATCTGGTTTAGATTTTGTATCGGTCTGTGTCTTTGTTGCAACTGTCTTATCAGCAACTTTTGTCGCAGGTTGCGCAGTCCCCTTTTCAATCAACCTAACAATATCACCCAAAGTTTGTATACTCCCCCAGGTATCTTCTGAGACATTAAGGTTAAATTCTTGTTCGATTTTCACAATAAATTCAACTTGTTCGATTGAATCCAGCCCTAAATCCCAAGCAATATGTGCCCCCATCCTCATATCCGACGTGAATTGATCACTTTGAACAATCATATTAAATTCAGTGGCTATCGAAACTATTTTATCAAGAATTTCTTGTTGTCTTGGTGTTATTTTTTCTGTCATCTTTTTATCCTTTTACTTTTATCTTTGTCTGTGACGTTTAGACATTGCCAAGAACAAAACCATATTTGATTTCGCGACCGGCTGTGCCTGACCATTGCGTATCCAGTCTAATGAACTCATTCTCTTTATAAGATCTATCACATCGCCAACGGTGCGAATTGTTACGGCTTTGTCATCAGGAATATCAAGTTGATACTTTTTTTCAAAATTATTCAGCATAAGAACGATATCTTGAGAATCTAAACCCAATTCATGACGTAAATCAATGGCCGGTGATTTAACATCTTCTGCTGTAATACCAAATAGCACACTGTACTCTTTATCGATATATTGTCGAATTTCTTCAAGTATTTTTTCATCCACGGTTTGATTCATTTTTTTATCCTTTTAGTTTTTTATCTATGTTTGCATTCTATACAAATGTGCTTCAAGGTTTTTGATAATTCAGTAGTTTTATAATTCTGTGCAACGCGAAAGCCAATGCGCATACCACCGTTACCATCCGAACCAGCATCATAATTATAACCATTTACTACAGAATAACGAATTACCGGACAATTCCTTAAATCCAAAACACAGGGACTTCCTGCAATCTTGTCTTCGTTAACCAAAATGACCGTTCGTTCTAATTTTTTTGTCGCATTTTCGTTTAAACTCATTTTTCATCCTTTTGCTACAATTACCGCCGGCGATGATAGCACAATTTATAACGATGTCAAATTTTATCATAACGCAAATGTTATAAATTCGATGACAATTGTCATGGCGGGCTTGGTCCGCCATAGGGTCCTGAAACAAGTTCAGGATGACAAGAAACAAGTTCAGGATGACAAACTTGCCCCCGAATGCAAATTTGTTTTGCAATTTGGACGAAACATTGTATTGTTCAAAATATGAAGGATTATAGTTTTTGGGTTTATATACTCTTTGATAAACGTGCCGGTGGGACATATATCGGTGTTACGAACAACCTTGCTCGTCGCGTGTATGAACACAAAAAAGGTCTTGTTCCCGGATTCGCACATGATCATAACATAGATAAACTTGGATATTTCGAATACTATAAGTATATAAACAATGCGATT
>OMPY01000041.1 GCA_900313105.1 uncultured Pseudomonadota bacterium | reverse complement strand
CATTGGCACCCCAACAATAGGGGTATATCAAAATGACGGCACAGAATATCGGAAATTGTATGGATTACGACATAATGTGCCGGTCTTGTATTGGGTTTTTGAAGACCCGAAATTCAGAATCCCTTCTGACTTCGTCTATATACTATCACGAATCGGATTTGTGGGGCAAGACCTTTTTTATAATATGCAAAAATACCGCGATTTCCGCGGTGTTGATAACATTTTTATCTTTATGACTTTAACAACCGGGCGCGGGATTTTTCCCATTCGCGGCGTTTTATTGTTTCACGTTTATCCGCACGATTTTTACCGTGACCGATACCCAGTAATACTTTTAACCGGCCATGATTATTGAAATAGAGTTTTAATGGAAATATGGTTGCACCGCGATCATTTAGCCGCCCAATCATGCGGTTTATTTGCGCCCTGTGCAACAAAAGCCGCCGTGGGCGACGTTCGTCAAAGTTTGTAATGCGCGCTGCGGTGGGTAATTTTTGGATTTCGATGCCCGCAAGATATAAATCCGTTCCGCGTTTTTGCACAAACCCATCAACAATACTGACCAGGCCGTAACGCAGGGATTTAACCTCGGCCCCACTCAGCTCAATGCCCGCCTCTATCGTGTCTTCGGTAACATAACTGAACCGCGCTTTGCGGTTTTCAGAAACAGGGCCAAATTTTATCATACTGCGTGGCATATTAAATCTTTATCTTTGGATAGAGTTTTTTTACGTTTTCCATTACTATATCACACATTTTTTCAAATGAAACATTTTTTATTTCCGACAAAACACGCGTCGTCTCAATTACATAGGCCGGTTCGCAAATCTTGCCACGGTATGGAACGGGCGCACAATATGGGCTATCGGTTTCGACGACCAATCTGTCGATTGGAATCCGCGAAAATGTGTCACGAATATCGGCCGCGTTCTTAAAGGTTAAAATGCCACTTGCCGAAAAATAGTATCCGCGGTCCAGCATTTTTTTCGCCAAATCATAACCCGATGTAAAACAATGCATAACACCATAAATGTCGGGATATCGTGACAAAATTTCAAATGTATCACTTTCCGCATCGCGCGTATGGATTGCAACCGGAAGTCCGGCACGCCGCGCCATTTCCAATTGTTTTTCAAACAGTTCAATTTGTGCCGCGCGCGAATCCGCCCCCATTTCGTGGTAATCAAGCCCGATTTCCCCAACCGCCAAAACGCGCGAATCCCCCAAAATTTCGTCCGTGATATAATCCGCCGGATTTGTTCCCGCATGTTCGGGGTGAATTCCAATTGTCGCAAAAACATTATCGTGCGCGTGTGCCAACTTTATTGCCGGCAAAATATCCACTGGGTCCGCCGTCGGGCATATCATATATTTTACACCCGCCGCAACCGCGCGTTCCATAACCGCGTTCGCGCCACCAAGGCGTGAAAAATCATAGGTTAAATGACAATGTGTATCTATAAGCATTTTTGTATTTCCAATATAATTTTGAATATTGATATTTCGGGTTCAAGGTTTACGCGCGCGATATCCGCGATTGCCCTTGTTGCCACCGGGTAAAGTTCCGCCAAATTAAAGTGTGCGATTACATCCAACAAAATTCCATAAAGTTCCGGGTTCGGCGCAATTTGCCGGGCGATATTCATTGCGTCCGATGGTAATGCACGCGGATTCGTCACAAATTCAATCACGCGTTCATAAATTACATCGCCACCTGATTGCTTTATATTCGCAATGCGCCCAAACGACCCATTGGCAAGACGCAATGTTTCGTCATCGATAACATCGTCCGGCATAAATCGCGCACAAAGACGGCGCAAATCCGAAATCGAAAGTGGCCGCATTTTTTCAACGCGCGAACGTGAACGCACGGTGGGCAGAACACTGGATAACTGATGCGTGACAAGCAAAAATAATGTTTTTGCCGGTGGTTCTTCCAATAATTTCAAAATCGCGTTCGCCGCCGCGGTGGTCAGTGCATCCACAGAATCAATCAACACCACGCGCCACCCGCCCGACATGGATGAAAGTTGCATCTTCTCAATCGTCGCGCGCACTGTATAGACCGATATCGATTTACCGTCCGATTTTACCCGGCCGTCTTTATCAATGTTGCGTTCCATGTCAATTATGAAAAAATCGCCAACATTGCCGTAAACCATCCGCGCAATTTGGTACGCAAGTGTCGCCTTGCCAATGCCGCGTGGACCGCACAGCATCCATACGGGGTGCAACGGATGCGTGTCGCGATTTTGCCACGCATCCATAAACGCACGCAGTGTTGCATCATGTCCGATTGTGTTATTATTATCCATCGGATGCGGAAATTCGTAAACGGGTATGCTTGATTTACGTGCCATCTTAACGCCCCGTCAACATTGTGACAATGTTACGCCATGCGCGACCAAAAAAACGCACACGACGAACATCAGATTTTGCAACCAAATTGGTTCGCGCGATAACATTACCGTCGCGTTCGGCGATAACCTGGCCCAACACGTCGCCGGCATGAATTGGTGCGGGCATCGGGTCGGTGTACCGCGCAAGCACGCGAACACCGTTCAAACCATTTTCCTTTGGCATGGTAATTGCAAATGTTCGATCAACCGTTGCGATAACCGTATCGTCGCGCCCGTACCAGACCGGCACCGCCGTTACATCGTCACCCGGACGATAGAAAACCCGGGTCATTGTTGTATTAAACCCATGATTCAGCAGCGATTTCATTTCCGCCGCCAATGCATCGTGACCCTTGCCATGAAAGCCATTTACAACACCAATCAGACGGCGGCCACCGGCGGTCGCACTTGCCACCATGCCGTACCCGCCCTTGTCCGTGTGTCCGGTCTTCAATCCGTCCGCGCCCGGCATAATGAACAGCAGTTTATTATAATTCACCGTGTGTGTTTTGCCCCAATCGCGACACCAATCTGTTTTATATTCGCCGAATTCAAACCGCCGCGTTGCAAACATCGGATACAAATCGGGGTAATCCGCAATTATATGATACGCAAGTGTGGCAAGTTCGCGACTGGTCATCAAATTTTTGTCGTTAGGCAAACCACTTGCATTGCCAAAGGTTGATGCCGGCATGCCAATCGCGCGCGCCTTGGCCGTCATCATATCGGTAAATTTTTCCTCTGTTCCCGCCAATTTTTCCGCAACGACAACGGACGCGTCACCACCCGACAAAACAATCAGTCCCAAAATTAGGTCGCGAACGGAAATATCCTGGCCGGCGGAAAGGCAAATCTTGCTTGCCGGGTACCAAACTGGATCCTGGTAATCCGCGTTTTTGCCGACCGGAAAACGGTCATCCAAAGATATTTGACCGGATTTTACCCCATCAAACAAAACGGCCAGTGTCATCAGTTTCAACATTGACGACGGCGGCATAAGTTCGTCCGCAGATTTAGATACAATTTCCGCCCCGGAATCATAGTCCATCAGAAATACGGATTTTGCCTTGGTTTTATATTCCGCAAATGCCGGTGTAGTGCAAAGAATCAATAAAAATGCGAAGATTTTTTGTTTCATGATGTGTGTATAATAACAATATCCGAAACCTTTTCAAATGATTTTTTATAAAAAGAAAACGCCCACATAAATCGTGGGCGTTTGGGTTATAAATCGTGTTTAACGGTTTTTGCCAAAGAATTCTTCCCTGCGCACCGGCGGAATCGGACTAAATTGAACCGGTGTCATAATTTTTTCAAGTACAGGCAATAAATCCCCGCTAAATTCTGGCAAATCAGAATGCGCAATTTTGAAGTTGTCCGGGTCAACGACGATGGTATTACCCCCGGCATTCGTCAATACTATTTTGTTTTCCCCTGCACATTCAATACTATAATTTTTATCAGAATGAGAAAAAATATTACGTTTTATCTCGTAATCTGCATACATCGGTATTGTTTTTACACGATTAAACAAATTATCAAATGTCACTCTTCCCTTGCCAAATACGATACAATAGTTCGGCGCCATATCAGTAAAATTTTGTTGTCCCGGTTTTTTAAACACCATAAACCGATGTGCTATCGACAACTGTGCCAACGCTGAGTGCAAATCTCCACCAATTTGTTTTGCGCAATCGTGCGCCGCAGATACCATATACATCACACTCTTGGGTGTTATATCATATCCTTCCGCACGTCTATTAACCTTTTCAAATCCGGGGCTATACGTAGTTATATCCACATAAAACCAATCACCATAATGTAATTGCATTTTGCATCCTTTTTATTTGCTCTCCGCCCCCCGCGCGTGGGCATTATACATGATTTCTTTGCAAAATCAAATTTTTTTAATTTGCTTTTTATATTTTATGGGAATAGAATGCAACGGCAAAAAAAGGGGGCGGATATGTTTGATACGGAAAAATTAAAATCTTTTTCTTGGATAAATGTTGGAAACCCCGATCATGATGATTTTGAAAAACTGCAAGACGAATACAAGATTGATGAAGATACCATTTCCGACATTTTGGACCCCGACGAACAACCACGCATAGAGGTTGAAGATGATTACAAGGTTATAATTGTCCGCTTTCCCATTGTGAACCGCGAAACCGATACACAATGGCACACGGAACCGTTGTCCATTATTTATTCGACAAATCGCGTTATTACCGTTTGCCGCAAACGGTGCGATATTTTGGATAAGATAAAGAAATCTGAAAAAACATCGCGCGAAGAATTTATTTTGAACATTATGTATTATATTGCGGAATCATACCTGCGTTGTTTGAAAGAACTGAATCGTCGCGTGGTGGAATCCAAGAAAAACCTGCAACAGCAAATAAGAAAGCGCGAATTGCTGGCATTACTCGATGTGGAAAACAGTTATACACTTTATATGACCGGACTAAAAGGCAACCTTTCGGTGCTGGATAAATTGGAAAAGGTGCGCGGGTTCGCGAAAAATGATGAATGCGTGGAACTGATTGAAGATTCGCGGATTGAATTATCCCAGGGCATAGAGGTCGTGACCAGTTATACAAAAATGCTAAAATCCATCAAGGAAACATTTGAAAGCGTCATCAATATGGATTCAAACACATATATTAACCGTCTTACTATGTGGAACATTATTTTAATGTTGCCGACACTGGTTGTGGGATATTATGGGATGAATGTTGCACTGCCCTTTGCGGAACATAGCGATACCGGGGTTGTTATTTTTGCGCTTATTATGGCGTTGCTTTTGGGGTATGCGCTGTTTATATTCATTCGCCGCCGGATTGTTTAATTTAATGCGGCGAGAATTTTTACAAAGTTTTTATCGGCGTCCGGGTCGGTCACATCGATATCGGAAAACTTTATCCCAGGTGCGGTTCGCAGCCATTCGATTGCCGGCATGGTTATACGCCAAAAGTTATCCAACCGTTTTCGGCAATCCATTTTGATTGGCCCACCGTCCGTGGGAAACCGTCAAGGATCATGTCGGAATCCGTATTAAAATGCGTGGCAAGCAATTCGAATAAATCACCGTCCGCCACCAATTCGCCACGCGCGATAATCCCCGCAAGTTTTGATTCCGGTGGCAATGCGCGCAATATCGCGCCCGTTTCAATGTATTCGTATTTTCCGCGTTCCATAAGCATTCGCGCAAATGTGCCCTTGCCCACGCCTTGGCCACCCATCAAAAGAATCATTTTTGGTTTCATCGCATTTTCCCTTTTTGTTGCGCTTATTATACCATAAAAAAATCCCCATGGCTATGGGGATTTTGTGTTTTTCTCGAAAAACCAGTCAAAATTATTTCTTGCTGTTTTCAATGGCGGCGCCAAGAATATCGCCAAGGACGGAACCACTGTCGGCCTCGTTCGCGTATTCTTTGACCGCTTGCTTTTCAAGTGTCACCTGAAGCGCGCGGATGGACAATTTAACATTGTTACCTTCCACGGATACCACAGATGCCTCTACCGTGTCACCAACATGGAACTTGGATGTATCCTGTTCGGATTTTTCACGCGACAAATCGGTACGGCGGATTGTACCTTTAATATCATTCGGCAAATCCAAAATCAATTCGTCGGGTGTGATTGCGGAAACCGTCCCAGACAAAACCGCACCTTTCTTGATAGATGCCGCGTTGTTGTCCGCGCCCGCCGTCAATTGTTTAATACCCAATGTGACGCGTTCTTTTTCTGGATTGATGTCCAAGATTTTCGCCGTCACTTCTTGGCCACGAACGAATTTTTTCAATTCTTCTTCGTCAAAGCGATTCCAAGACAGGTCGGAAATGTGAACCATACCGTCCAATTCCGGTGTCAGCGCCACAAACAACCCAAATTCGGTTGTATTCTTAATCGGCCCAGTGATAACATCGCCGACATTGTGTGTTTCGGCAAATTGCTTCCACGGGTTTGGTTGCAATTGTTTATACCCCAATGAAATACGACGTTTTTCTTGGTCGATATCAAGGACCATAACGTTGACTTCCTGGCCAACCTGCAAAACCTTGGACGGATGAATATTCTTGTTCGTCCATGAAAGTTCGGACATGTGGACCAAACCTTCGATATTGTTCCCCAGGTCGATAAATGCACCGTAATCGGTGACCGATGAAACCTTGCCGGTGACGGTATCGCCAACATTGAATGCGCGCGATGCGGTTTCCCACGGGTCTTCTTCCAATTGTTTCGCGCCCAGTGAAATACGATGCGTTTCCGGGTCGAATTGAATAACCTTGACCTTTATTTTTTCGCCAACATGCACCAATTCACGCGGATGATTCACACGTTTCCAAGACAAATCGGTCACGTGCAGCAAACCATCGATACCGCCCAAATCGATAAACACGCCGTAATCGGTAATGTTCTTGACCGTCCCTTCCAAAACCGCGCCAAGTTCGATGTTCTTTAATGCCTCTTTCTGGGCGGCGGCAATTGTATCAGATTGTATCGCGCGACGGGAAACAATTGCGTTTGTGCGCAAAGCATCCATTTTTAACACGCGGAATTTGTCTTTTAATCCGATCATAGATTTTGCATCGCGGATTGGTTTATGATCAACCTGAGATGACGGCATAAACGCAAACACGCCGTTGATGTCAACGGTATATCCACCACGAACGACATCGATAATTGTACCTTCGGGGTCG
>OMPY01000055.1 GCA_900313105.1 uncultured Pseudomonadota bacterium | reverse complement strand
AACAATTTCCATTTTATGTTTCGCATCCGTCATTTTCGCATTTATTATAACGCCCAGTGTCCGCGTAATATCGTCGAGTCTTTGTGCACGTTCCATAACCATTTGCCGCGGGCTTTTGATATTTATATTTTCGATTTTCTGTCTAAGGTTCTGAAATTTCGTGGCAAAACCAACCGACAACCGATGGAACATGTTTTCAAGATCCTGAATCAATGATATTTTTGTTGGAACAACCGCTTCGGCCGCGCCCGTCGGGGTGGGCGCACGAAAGTCCGCCGCAAAATCAACCAGCATCCAATCCGGTTCATGTCCAACGCCCGTTATAACCGGAATTTCACTGTTTGCAACCGCACGCACAACAATTTCTTCGGAAAAAGGCAACAAATCTTCCAATGCCCCACCACCACGCGCAACAATTATAACATCGACATTTTTTGCGCGGTTAAAATATTCAACGCCGGCGGCAACCTCAGCCGCGGCGGTGGCACCTTGGACGGTTGCGGGGTATAAAATTACATGCACCGGAAATCGTTCGCGAAGTCTATTTTGAATATCTTGGAACGCGGCACCGGTCGGACTGGTGACCACGCCGATTGTCGTTGGTAATTTTGGCAATGGCTTTTTACGGGCCACATCAAACAACCCCTCACGCGCCAATTTCTGTTTCCGTTCTTCCAACATTTTAAGGATCGCACCAACACCCGCCATTTCGATACTAGAAGCCACAATCTGGTAATTACTGCGCGCCGGATATGTGGTAAGCCGCCCGGTAATTATAACCTCTAGTCCATCGGATAACGCGAAATTCACCGGTGTTCCGCGCCATATAATTACAGACATCGCGGCCCCGGAATCCTTTATCGTCATATACATGTGTCCCGATGTTGCGCGCGTGATTTGCGAAAGTTCCCCCCGAATCTTTATAACCGGGAACGCCGTTTCAACAACATTTTTAAGCAACGCCGACGCATCGGTCACGGAAAAAATCATATCAGGTTTAACAAACGGTTCCGGTTTTTGCATTTTGCATCCCTATAATTCCGTAAGTGGCCAACGCGGGCGCGGGGCGATTGGTTCACGAACAATTTTGCCCACACGATAGTTTTCAATTCCCGCCCAGGCAATCATTGCGCCATTATCGGTACACAGGTTCATCGGCGGTGCGGCAAAAATCATATTGTGCCGGCGCGCCAAATCCTCCATCGCGCCGCGTATCGCACTGTTTTTCGCAACGCCGCCCGCAACAACCAATGTTTTTGGTGCGCACGCCCGAACGGCATCCGACTTCATTGCATTATTCAAACGGTTTATAATGCAATCGACAACAGACGCCTGAAACGATGCACAGAAATCATTTATAAATTCGTCAGAATAGGGGGCTTCATGTTTGGCCAACATTGCACGCGCCGCGGTTTTAATACCACTAAATGAAAAATCACATCCCGGTTTGTCGGTCAGTGGTCGCGGAAAATCAAACGCCCGCGGATTACCTAGTTTTGCATGCGTGTCCACAATCGGGCCGCCGGGATACCCCAGACCCAACATTTTTGCAACCTTGTCAAACGCTTCGCCCGCGCTATCATCCAAAGTTTGCCCAATCAATTCATATTGCCCAACACCACGCACCAATAAAATCTGACAATGGCCCCCGGACGCAAGCATTAGTAAATACGGAAATTCTACACCGACATTTGCTTTACTATCATCCGCGGTTGTGGCGCAAAGGCGGGGCACCAATGCGTGACCTTCTAAATGATTCACCGCAACCAGTGGTTTGCCGGTCGCCTGGGCCATGCCGGTTGCCGCCATCCAACCAACCAAGACCCCGCCAATCAGGCCCGGGCCCGCGGTCGCCGCGATAACATCAATATCATCCAATTTTTTCCCCGCCCGCGACAGCGCCAAACCAATCACTTCATCAATGGCCAATATATGCGCACGCGCCGCCAATTCCGGCACCACACCACCATATTTTTGGTGTTCCGGGATTTGCGAATAAATTATATGTGAAAGTATATTTCGGTTTGAATCGACGATTGCCGCACTGGTTTCGTCACACGAAGATTCAATGCCTAAGCATAAAACGGCCGCGCCATCCGACGTATCACCAATGGCCGCGCCCATATCCATTTTAATAATTGTATCGTTCGTCATTTCTTTATTTCCAAAATCATTATACCCAAATTTTTTTCACTTTCCATCATTCTTTGCACATATTCACCAAAGGGCGTTTCAACAACCGCACCTACGCGCCGTGACGCATGACGGAGAACACCATTCGGCAACAAAAATCCCATATGTCGCACCGCCAACTCGGTGCCGATTTTATCACGAATCTTTGGATCGTCGCGTAAAAACAAAACCACAACCGGCCGGTCAACCTGAATATCCGCGGCATATTTATACGGAATATATTCCAAACGTGCGATACGCGGCGAAAAGTCCGTGTCCATATTGTGCATGACCCGAAACCAATTCTTTTTATCAATCGTGACCGTGTGTATGGCGGTTGGCGCATAACGATTACTTACATTTTGAACAATATCGGAATTGTTGAAAAGCCAATCTGTTTCAATAAAATGGTTTCGCCGAACAAGGTCCGGCACGCCGTCCGAATACCTAATTTTATTTAATTTTTGCACATCGCCTCCGGCCAAAACCGTTTCAACAAATGTTGTGCAATCAAACGCATCAAATCGAATAAGCGGGTCATTGTCCGGCGATTTCATTTCACCCAACGGATCGGTTGCATACCGCACACCAATATATTTTGCGCCAAAATCCGCGTCCATATTGCCGCCCACACAACCAACCAAAAGAAACAGAAATATCGCCCGCCACATTATTCTTCGTACACAGTGTTCTTTAATTGTATCCCAACAAAACAAAGTTCCATCGCGTCGCGCACCGGCATATCCGCCGAATCCGGCAATGTCGCCATTTTATCAACACACGCCACCAACAATTCAAGATTATTAATTCGCCGTTCAACCGTCGCACTGCGCCAATCTTTTAAATATGCACTTTCCAACGCGGCATCTTTGCGCGGTAATGTAAAGAACACAAATATCGCCATCAGCAACACACCAAGTCCCACAAAAAAGACGATTCCACGAACAATGATTTTTTTCATATTATCCCCCCGAAACTAAAACTATTCACATCGCAACAACCATATATCATAGTCGGCATTTTGTACCGGGTTTTTGCCGGGATTATTCCGGTCCAACCAATTACTATAAATCATACCACCGTCGGGGAGTGAAATTTCCGTAAACGCGTAGAAATTTTCCGCCTCAAACGGGTCAGATTGTTTGCACGCACGCACCAAAAAGTTCAATTTTTCAAAACGAACCTCCCGCCCCACGGGTGCCATAATCGTCTGGGTCTTGCCGGCGGCCTTGTTCATAACTTGTAAAACCGCGGTGTCGCGATCAATATACGCATGTGCCCCAAACGCGGTAAACAGGGTCAATAAAGAAACAAGAATTTTTTTCATCACCCATATACTACCGCCATATCGCCGGCAAGTCAAATTAAAAAAAAAGTGTAACCGCGGCACGACGTGTCGTGACGGGTGTTAGTGCAAGTGGGGGTATTTATCGTTGACTTACCTTGATTTTATAGTACCATACCCATAAAATCAAAGGAGTCCAAAATGGCGAATAACGATAATTTTGAAAAAGAAAAAATACAATCAGATGACCCAATGATCCAAAAATGTTTGGATATTATCCGTGATAAAAGGGCCAGGGTGGAAGATTTATGTGATAATGGTATTTATAGTGTATATATTGGTAGGAAAAAATATTTTCAAATTCAGAGATGTTATAATAGTGGTACGAAATACAATATAGACATAAATTACCAAACTTATAAGTTTTATGGGTCACGACCGGATTTGGAAGAATTGTGTAGGTTGTGTAATTCTAAATATGCCGATAAATCAAAAGAAAGACAACAAAACGCACTTGATTTTTTGCGTACCAAGGAACGAGGCAAAAAACATCTGACCTCGGGACAACAAATCGGTATTGCCTTCATGTTGTGGGGATTGTCGATTATAGCGGTGGGTATAATAGACTATGTATACTTTAAAAAAACGCAACGCGTGAAAAAACAGGTTGAAGCATATGAAAAAACTCTGCCGGCGGATTACTTGGAAAAAAAAAAAATAGCGCAGTTTGAGGAATACAGAAAACTGAGCAAACAATTAAAGGAATTGGACCTGCGAAACATTTGTGCATTTGGAGAATTCGCGGCGGCCAGTGAGAAAATATCCAAGTTGAAAACTAAGTGGATGCCAAACGTAAAACCGCGTCCGGAATTTTGGGGGCTTGCGGATTATCCATGTATAATAAATCACCAGGGCGATAAAATAAGTCAGTTGCTTGGATTATTAACTGGTGAATCTGATGTGATAACGTTCTATTGTCCAAAGTACAGTTCTGATGCGCCTTGCACAAATGAAACTTGTATGCACTGGGCAAACAATCAACATTGTTTTAATGCAGAAAAAGCATGGCTTGAATGTTCCGAAAAATATGAAGCCGTCAAAAAAGAATATGATACGGTTCGTGGTCAGATTTTTCGGCATGACAACGGTCGGCAATAAAAAGGATAAAAAATGGCTCAAAATAAAACACACAGATATGTTAATTATGTTGATATGGGTGATGGTTGGTTTGTCCCAGAAATAAACATCGCTTCTTTGTTTGAAAAGGAACTTGATAAGAAATTGAAGTTCTTGATGGGTGCCATGGAAAAGAAAAAATAAAAAAGGACAGAAAATGGATTTACAAACAAAAGTTTCTTTTCGTTTAACAACAAATCGTGTGATGGAAAATTATACTCCAAACGGTCGTTTTATCGGCACACACGAGTATGGCACCAGTGTGAAAAATTTGTCAGAATTTCGCAATTTTGTAACAAATTTTGCGAAAGCAGCACGATTTGGTCGGTTGAATGTTGATAAGATAACTTATCTTATAAACATTCAACGCAATGTCATGGTGTATGATGCAGATGACCGGAAAAATTTCAAGTCATCCACTTTCCCGGACAAGTCAATGTACGTAATTTTATCCACCAGTGATAAATTGCTTTATATATCGGATATCGAACCATTACTACAAAAAAAAGCCAACGATTTCTATATGCCAAAGGGTAAATTTGATGAAACAGATCCAATATACATTGAATCTTTTGATGGATACGTTGCAAAATATCGCCCTTTAACACAAAACGGCGTGACAAAAGATGTT
>OMPY01000060.1 GCA_900313105.1 uncultured Pseudomonadota bacterium | reverse complement strand
GTGACCGGGAAATACTATCAGTTCTTTATCAATGATGTTATATCGGCGGTCACGCGTGTGTTCGTGGAAACGGGGCGCGATAAACAGATTAAAAAAATCGAACAACAAATTCGAAAAAATTTTGCCGCACATTATGGGACCAACGCCGCCGAAGAAGTTTTATCCATCATCGGACAAAGCGAGGATAGTTTGGTTGTAAAACTTGTTCGCGAATTAGACAAGGTTAAAAAACCATACCTGCATTTGAACGATGTGTGGCGCGTAAAGTGCTTGTTCGATTTAATACCCCAGGCGCGAACTTTTATCGAACGACTGCGCGATATGATGCCGGAACGAATTATATCGATGCGTGACAAGTTTTATGATATTACAAACCCGCGCAACTATCGCGATTCCAAGGTTATTGTGAATATCGGCACGGCGGATAATGTTATTCCGATGGAAATTATATGCCAGGTTCGAACATTCTTTGAATTTGAACGGCGCACACATGATTACTATGCCACATTGCGCGAAAATCCAGATATGGAAAATGCCGCCATTGAAAGTGAGGCCGCCGAAATGATGGAAAGCGGAATCGAACAATATAATAAAATGATATGTCGGTGTTTGGACGATTTACTTGAACGCGTCGGTTGGAATATTTTATACAGCCGTGGTAATGATGTATCATTGTTCGAAGGGTTCCCGCGCGAATGCAGACTTTATTACCCAAGTTCGATTGTTGAAAAAATTATGAACAAATTGGATGCCGCGGTAAAAAACGAGATTTTTGTTGTGACAAATTCTTCATCAAAGTTGGATAAAACCCAAGAGATTGCAATTTTCCGTTTTATGGCACGATTTGTTTTGGTGTCGGCAATGCCGTATACGCGTGCCGGATGCGGGGTTGATGGTGATACACTTGCCACACGGCTGTTTAATTTTATTATGAATGAAGTTTCACGGTATTATAATTCCGAACGCAATATGTAATCGGGGACAAATGTCCTTTTTGGCACGTGCGTTATTTTCTTGATTTTACTTTTTCATTGTGACAAGATTGAATCAGATTTAATCAAACGATTGAATCATCAACAAGATTAGTAAAGGAAAAAAAGATGCGCCAAGGTAAAGTAAAATGGTATAATGGCAAAAAGTGTTATGGCTTTATTGCGCCGGATACACCGAATGCGGACGGCAACACGGATGATGTATTTGTTCATTCAAGTTCACTTAAAAATGCGGATTTGCGATATTTGAACGAAGGCGATATCGTTGAATTTGATGAAGAAGTTCGTAATGGCAAATTGTCGGTCACAACATTAAAACTTGTTCAACGCGACGAAGAATCTGCAAAGCGATTTCAGGAACGGCGTGCCGAAAGACGCCGCGCCCGCGAAGAAAGTAAAAAAGAAGAAAAACATTCTGGATTTGCTTTCTGGAAGAAATAAGAAAAATCCCGCGCATGCGGGATTTTTTAGTGTCTAAATTGTACGATTATTGGCGAGAAAATCTTTCACGAAGCTACGCACTGTGTATGCGCATGCAGAAAGCAATATAAATTCATGATTGCGTTGGGGGCCCAAAAAACACACCCCAAAGTTTTACTTTGGGGTGTTGATTTTTAATTCTGTGCTGGGGTGTCGGTTGTTTGAACCGGTTCGGCGGGCGTTGTGTCACCTGTCACATCCGACCCGTCGGGTGTGGGGGTTGGTTCGTTTGCCAATTCATCCGCCGCAAGTTCACTGCGAAGTTCGCTTTGCGCGTTACCGGCGGTTTTTGACGACACAATTGCCAATGCCGCACACAAAACAAAAAAGATTATCGCAAGCCATGTGGTTAGTTTCGTTAGGAAATTTCCCGCCGCCGCACCGGTCAGTGCACCGCCGAACATAGATGCCGCGGATGAACCGGACATACCACTGCCTTCGGACTTTTGCAGCAAAATAATTCCGGTCATGAATACCGCAACGATTATCAGTAATACCAGTAAAATTGAAAACATTTTTTATCCTTTTATCTCTGCCACATTTTAACCATCAATTTTCTTGGTTGCAAGTATTTTCAGTAATTCAGCGGCGGCGGCGGAGCCGGCGGACTTTTTAGATGGGCCGTCACCACTTGCACTTTCGCCCATGGCGGTGACCGTCACGGTGAA
>OMPY01000028.1 GCA_900313105.1 uncultured Pseudomonadota bacterium | reverse complement strand
GATGCCGATACCAACGGACTTTGATATGGATGCGTCGGCGGATACGGCGGATGTGCCGGTCTTTGCCGATATAAATTTTGATGATGATAATGACGGCGCCCCGTCGGACGGGGGCGTGCCCGCGGACGAAAGTCCGGTTGAAAAGGTATGTGCGTGGCTGCGCGCGGCGGGGGTTGATGCCAAGGCACATGATGATTTGATTGTTGCGAACGGTTATGCGATTGCGGTGCATGATGACGATGATTTTTGGGTTCCGGACGAAATTGACTGGTTCGCGGCGGGGAAACAGCGGCCTTCGCCGATTGCGGCATTGCGGCGGGCGCGGGAAGAACGGGGGTTGAAGCCGATTTTGTACCTGGGGACCGATAGTATTATGGATTTGGATAAAAATTCCGCCGAATGGACATCGGACGGGATAAAGGTTGTGAAGAGTAGGGAAGAGTTAGTGGAAAGTGTTAGTGTAAGTGGGTAGTTTTGTTGCTATGATGCTGGGTGTGGTTTGTCTGATTTAATATATTCACATTTATAAACACATGCTTTAGGGTCGTATGTTGTATCACATTGTTTTGTGAATTTTGATGCATAAGAGCCGAATATAGATTGACACTTTTTCGTAAAGGCTTCATCACATTGATCATAACAAGTTTGATTATTTATTGTTGAAATTTGTTTGTTTGGTTGTGTCCTGCTGATCCCTTGTGCTTGTTTGTCACAAAATGTTTCGCAATTTTCACTGCTGTTGTTTTTTTTGAATGTATCGCCTATTTTTGTCGTTACATTGGAAATACCGGTACTTAGTTTATTTAGAATTTCTTCTCTGCGTTGTTTGCGTTGTTGTTTGGTGACCTCTTTTTTTTGCTTTCTCTCTTCATTATATAATTTATAATATTCGTCGCACCATTCGTCAGTATAATACTTTCTACATGTGCGGCCGCTTGGATCTTTTTCCAATTGATCGTCTGTCGGTTCTGTTCCTCTTGCGTCTTCGCGTTTGAAGTCGGATTCAAGTACCGGATTACTATTCCCCCCCCCGGTTGACGAATCTGTTTTTGCGATACAACCTTTGCTGTCTGGTCTTTCTTTATTTGGGGCGCCCCAGATACAACCATCTGCTTTTTCGCATTCGGTTTGATTATTATTATATTGTATGCAATTTGCGGCGGTGGCTATTGTGTTGCTAAGGTCTTGGTTTTTGTTTAATATGTTGGTGAGTGTATCATATGGTTTTTTACCTGTGTGGTTGGGGTTATTACCGCTGTTGTTTGTGCTGTTATTGTTCCCACCTGAACAACCGGTTTTGTCGTCCCATGTGCCACCATTACCTTCGCAATCGGCCTTTGGTTTGCGCATGTCGCATTTGCTGCCTTGGTTGAATCCGGCACTGACCCATTCGCCACCGACGGTCGTGCATTTTTCTTTGGCTTGCTTTTCGGCGTTTTGTGTGTCGATTCCGCGCATAACCGCGCCCGATGTCCAAAGTGACGCCGCCGTCCCAAGGCCCGCACCCATTGCCGCCGCGGATGCGGATGTTTGCGACCGGGTAAGTCTTTGGGCGTTTTCCATATATGTTGTGATATCAACACCAAACCAATCCGGTGTGCATTGGAATGTGTCGCCGGAATAAAGTTTCTTTGATGCCATAAGTGTGTTGTCCGTGCCCGCAAAGAAATTTACGGTATATACGCAATCAAGTGTTCGTTCGTCAAACATTGCGCCGAATCGTGTGCATTGGGTGCGCATTAAATCGCGCAGTTCGTAAAGGCGTTTTTCGTCCCTTTGTGCCTCTGTGGCGGCGATGTTTCGCCGGTCACCAAACACGCCCATCACGCGCGCGGCAAGGCCACTATCTTGTTCACGGCATTCGTCGGCGATTGATTTGCATTTTGCAATCGCACTGTCGCCCGCGGATTTGGAAAGGCAATTTTCCAATGATTTGCCGCAAATTCCAAATACGCAATTGTTATAGCGGTTGCCACAATTCACAACGGAATTATAATATGAAAGTTCAATTGCCGCATCCCGGTCCGCCAAGATTTCCGGCGCAAGTAATGTGTATTCGTGGCCGGTGCATTTCGTGTTGCGACGGCACGCGTCCATTTTGTTGCCCCAAACGGTTGTGGAATCCGATGCGCACTTTGTAAAATCCGCACCGCACTTTTCCGACATGCATTTACGCAATGCCGCGTCGCACGCATTCGCCGTCGTTATGTTTGTTCCGCCGGTTGCGGTCGCACCTGTATCGCCCGCCGCATCAAGCAGTGCGCGTTGCCGCCGAATTGTTTCGGCGAGTGCGGCGTTCGACGAATCTGTTGCACTTGCACCCATTTCCGAAAGGACATTGTTAAATTGTGATGTTTTGTTGTTGACGATGATTACCGGTTCCAAGATTGGATCGGGTGCCGTGGTGGTGACCGGCGTTGATTCGGATTCTGATACGGTTGTGACTGTCGTCGCGGTTTCCGTCACCGTAGACGCGGATGTCGGCATATGTGTTGCGGTTGATGGGGTTCGATTTTGCGTGCGATTTGTCGCCGCCGCGGTTGCCGTTGTTGGACGCGCCGTTGTTGCCGCGTGTGCGATATTTGCCACCGCGATAATCGCGAAAATTGAAAGCCCGCAAAAAATTTTCAAATTCGTTTTCATTTTTATTTTAGCACCGTGCATGCCGTTTTATAGAACTGACACAACCTTTCCGCCATTGACCGTTCGGTTTTGTTATTGTCGCATTTGTTCGGCATATTATTGTTGCATGTTGCGGTGACGCATGTTTCAAATGTTGTGCCGTTTTTGCAGTTTGTTTTTGCACCGGCAACCTTGGATTCGCGCGTACTTTGATAATCTTTGACCAGGTTTTGTAACACGCTTTCACGTCGCGCCGCCGCGGTTTTGCGGTCGTTTGTTATGCTTGTTCTAAATTCCGCAATGTAATCGTCGCAACCCGTCGATTCCGCCGCGCATTCGGCGATGGAACGGGTGAATATCGCGTCTTCGGTACAGTTTTCAAATGTTGTGCCGCACTTTTTGTTCATGCATACGGTAAGCGCATCGTTGCATGATGATTTTGTTGGCTTTTTGTTTATTGCTTGCATCGCGCTTGCGGTTTGCATGCTGACGCCCGCGGCCTTGCACGATTGTTCAATAAGTTTGTCGTATATGTCGGATACATCGTCCGCCGTGCAATCGGGCAACTTTTTGATGCATTCGGTTGTGGCCCAGATATACCGTCGGCCCGGGTCGGACGGCGCAACACGCAGTTCGCGGTCGGTTAAAACATATTTTGTTGATTGCCCCGCGGTTATTGTTGATAAACCCTTTTGCGATGGTGGATTGCCGGCGGCGGATGTGCCACAATACTGGCACCGGGCGGACGGATTCATGCCGATATTTATTGCGCATGCGGAATCAAGACACCGTTGCATGCTGGTCTTTTGGCACTTTGATACCGCGGCGTGCGCGCACAAAACCGGCGCAACCGCGCAAACTATCGCGACAAAAATTATGCTGTGGCGTTTCATCTCTCCGTCCATTGATTTGTATTATATCAGAAAAGTGGCACCCGTGCAAAAATTTTTTTAAACAAACCCATTGACAAGGGTAAAATTTTGTCTATAATAATCCCGAACAATAAGAATAAAGGAGTCAGATATGGCTATGACAGATCAACAAAAGTTGAGAATCACTATTGCCACTGTTGGAACGGCGATTGTTGGTGCGTTAATATTTTGTGGTTTGATGCGTGGTTGTAAAAAACCATGTGTGGATTGTAATGAGCCTAAACCGGAACCCAAAAAAGAAATCGTTGTTGTCAAAGACACGGTCGTTGTAGAACAATATAATGTCGGTGGCGATATGGTGAATGTCAAGGGTAATAACAATGATGTGAACTTTACCAAAGGTAATGGCAACAATGTTTCGTCGCGAAACAGTGGGACGCAAACTTGGGAACGTGCGGTTCGTTCACGGCCGAAACCTGTGAAAAAGAAACCGGTCATTAAACCAGAACCAGAACCAAAGCCAGAGCCGGTGGTTGAACCAAAACCAGAACCAAAACCGGAACCAGAAGTTGTGAAAAAACATTGCACGGTGGTAATTACATATCAAACGCCGTGTAATCAGAAGTGTTATTAATTGGTTTCAAAAATAAAAAATATAAATCGGGGCGAATTGCCCCGATTTTTTTTCCCTGGACACCAATGTCATTTTCTGATAAAATGGCACGTGATACAGAGAGAATTTATGAAATTCATACGATTGGTTGTATTTGCTTTGTTTTTGTGTCCGTTTGCGGTGCATGCGGCGCCTGTCACTGAATTTACCGTGGCGTCACAGTTATTGGCCGCGGCGCGAAATGCCGATATTCGCCAGGTACAATCTTTGGTTGCGGCGGGTGCAAATATAAACTTTGTTGATTCAACGGGGTTGTCACTTGTTTGTACGGCACTCATGAATAATGACCTGCGTGCGGCCCAGATTTTACAGATGTATGGTGCGGATGCGTCAAAATGCGACCAACAAATTAGAAAATACAGGTCCCGCCGTGCGCCAGAGCGAACGGGTGGGTTGTTCGGTGGGCTGTCCACCGCCCAGGGAATGACATTGGCGGCGGCGGGTGCCGCCGTTGTTGTAGGTGGGCTTTTTTTATTGACTGATGTTTTTGATGCGGAAAACGATAACGGATACACGGGCAGTGGTGCCGGCGGTGGCGGTGGTGGTTCCGGTGGCGGTGGTGATAACCCCGAAATCGGTGTACCTTTGTTCGCAAATGGTTTGCCGTATGGGCCGTTGTTGCCAAATGCGGCGGCGGAAAGTAAAAACTATGCGGAAAATTTGTCGTATTACGCCCCGGCGGATACGACAAGTATTTTGTATAAGAACTTTCAATTTATGAACCAACAAGAAAATTATTTGCTTTTGATGCGTGGGTATTCGCCCCTTGCGCGTGGGTATTTGGGAATGCGGACATTGCGTGATTCAAATACATATGCACCGCTCAGTTTGGCTGATTATGGTTTGGGGCCCGGTTATCCAGTTGAGGGTGGACGTCCAGTCAATGTTGCACTGGTGACGGCGAATGGTGTGAATGCGGCGGCAAATACATCGTTGGCGGATAAATTGTTGGTTTGGACGATGAAGAATGGGTCATCGAACCTGCTTCCGGCGACAACGGATATGATTTCCAGCAAGTATTATAATAATACGATTGTTTCGGCTGAAACGATAAGTGGTTATACAACGGCGGAGGATAATAACTACTTGTCTTATTTCGATTTATCTAGTTCGGGGACGGCGGTTTATAACAATGCGGCCACGGCCGTTGATAATGTCTTGGCCAAGATTGTTGGTGGAAATACCGCGGGGTATTCAAATGCGGACTATATCGGTTTTATGCCCAATGGCCAGATGACAATTTATCGCACCGGTGGTGGGACGCATATGGTTAGTTTGGCAAGTCCACTTAATGTGGGAACGTGTTCAATGGCGGGAACAAACCTTGCCACCGGGGATACGGTGACTTTGTTCGGCGAAGAATTAAATGTGACGGTTAATGGTTATGCGGTGACATTGTCAAACGAAAATGAAACGCGTACTTATCGCGGTTATATGAGTGTTGGTAATCCGTATTTATATATTGATTCAGATGGTGATGGGCGTGCCGATGGTGCCTATGTGATGAATGCGGGGACGGTTTTTCAATATAAAAAGTTAGAACAGACGGATTATTATAATTATTCTGCGATGGTGGACGCGTTGGGAAGGTTGGGAGATACTTCGGTCAATTTGGGTAATGGACGGTCAGGTATTGATATTATCGCAAATGTTGATGTTATTGAACCGTTGCATTCATCGGGTGCGGCGACAATCGAAACGGTGCTTTCAGCCGGCGCGGGCAATTACGAAACGAAATTCGGAAGTTTGATCGCGCTTGCGTATGGGGATTCTGATACCAATAATTTGCCACAAACGAAAGCAGAATCTTTTTTTAATTCACTTGGGTCGACATCGTATCCGCCACTTACGATATTTTCAACAGGCGCGTCAATCACGTCCGAAGGTTGGCCGGATGCGCCACTTGCCGCGACATTTGAAAATGCGGCGCCGTTGGTTTATTCGAACCTTGAACATTTGTTTATGTCGGTTGTTGCGGTGGGTGCGTCCACGGTGGGCGAAAGTGGAATTGTGCCAAATACCGATACAAACACAAATCAATTTCAGTTGGCACAATGGGCGGTGAACAATCCGGATACCGGTGCCACTTATTACAAGGCGCGCGTTTGTGGGCTTGCGGGTCTTGGCGGGAACGGGGTTGATCCGTGGTGCTTTGCGGCGGTTGGTGTGACCGATGAAATGGCGACCGCGGCGGCGGCGGGTGCGGCGGGTGTGCTGACCTCTGCGTTTTACTATATGACCCCGCAACAGATTTTTTTGCTTATGGCGCTGACCGCGGATGGGCCGTTTTTGGGGCGGCTTAGTTCCGGTCAGACACTTACAGAATCCGCGCTTGTTTCGTATTTGGAATCGATGTATCAAATGCCGGCATTGTATCAGTGGCGCATAGATAACAATAATGAAAACTATTTGGATGTGTTCAAAGAAGTTTTTGGTTATGGTGTAATAAATCTTGAACGTGCAACAACGCCAGGGACAAATTTGTATTTCTATTCCGGTGGCGATATTGTGTCAACGTCGGGAAATGCATATTGGCGTGCTGCGACAACAACGGGCTTTCGTGGTTCGGGGGCGTTGAACCTTGGGCGGGCGGCGATAAGTACCGCGGCATACGATGTCTTGGAAAGTGTGGATGGAACAATGCGGTTGCCGCGTATTTGGAAAAATAATTTTACACTTGGGTCGGATGGGCGGCACGCGCTTTATATGGGCGATGTATTGGGCGATTTGCGTGTGCGTGCGAATGACGATAATATGACGCGTGTTGGAAATATGTCGTTTGGTTTTACAAGGGGTGAACGTAACTATGACGACGGTATGGGTGGGGTTGATAATATGCGGTTTGAATATGCAAATGATTCTTGGAAATTTTCCGCGGATTATCAGCGTTATTTGACAGACGGTGAATCACGATTCGGTGGTGCGTCAAATCCGATTTTTGGCCTTGCATCGAATGCGATGTCAGTGGGCACGGAATATAAATATGGTAATTTGTTCTTTGGTGCGCGCAGTGTTTCGGGTGCGATTACGGATGAAGGTTTGCTTGCCAACGATCCGACGATTTCGGCAAACCTGGAACCCATGAAGTTGGGGAATTTTTCGGCGGTGCAATCAAGTGTTGGGTGGCGCGCAAAGAATTTTGGTTTGACAACAAGTTTTGGTGTTGCGCATGAAAGTGATACATTGCTTGGGGCATCGGGAACCGGGCTTTTGGGATTGGGGGTGTCGGAAACGCGGTATATTGATGCCGATGCGTATTGGAATTTGTTTGATGATGTGTGTGCGCATGTGCGGGCAACATTTGCGCGCACGACCCCGGGTGTGGACGGCGGTGCGATAATATCGCTTTCTGAATTGGATTCGAATGCGTTTTCGCTTGGTGTTGATGCACATAATTTTTCGCTTGGGGTGTCGCTGCCGTTGGCGGTGCGCCATGGAAAGATGTATTATGATTATGCCGACTATGATATTGTGACCGATGACGAAGACCGGTATGATTTGGTAATTTCAAATGCCGGTGTGCGTGATATTGATTTGCGCCCCGAATCGCGCGAAGTGCGGTTTAACGCATCCTATCGTCAGAAACTTGATGAATTTACCGATGGAGCACTTGGGTTTATATATCGCGTGAATCCAAATAATACGCATGAATTTGGAAATGAATCTATATTTATGATGAAAATGTCGCACCGGATTGGCATCTAATTCCTTGACATGATATTTTAGTTTTGTATACTTTTCACCCGTTTTTAAGATGGAGTTTTAGTATGGGATTTGTGAAATATGTTTTGGGGCAAACGGGACTTTTCCCACGTTTTGAACCAAAGGCGTCCGATGTTATTGATGCGGCCCGGTTGGTGCAGAAGGTTGAAAATTTGTATAATGCACATGGTGTTTGGTATTGGTATATTTCACCAAAATTGTGGAATAAACAAGATGTTGCGGAAATTAAACGTATCTTTTTGGCAAATGGCGTCCGACTAAGGTCGCATTACAGTTATAATTTTGGCAACCAGGTTTTACGGGCGGTTGATATTGACCAACCCTTTGTTATAAATGTCAAAGATTTCTGTGATGGAACCGCAAGTGAACAAGATATTAAGGAACGCATAAATGCGGATATAGCAAGACACAGGAAAAGGTTTGATGGTGTACGTGAAATTCTTGGGCGGCATCGGTGATAGAATCATTTTTGCCTGGTCTGTGCGTGAAATTGTTTCTGGATTCGCGGGTGTGTTTTGCGGTGAAATAAAAAGGAGGCGGCCGTATATGTCATTGGTTAGATATTATGTTGGAAAACTGAATTTGTTGCCACGATGGGATTCGCGGGTCGAAGATGTTTTGTCGGCGACGTTGTCGGTGTATAAAATTGAAGAAGCCAAGGATTTGCGCGGGCGCAATTATTTTTATGTTGTTTTTTCTGTATCGGATTTTCGACACGTTTTGGATGTTTCACGTGTGTTTCGTGCAAACGGAATTTTGGGAACGCTTTGTTATAAAAATGTTGTGAACAGTGCGGGAAAATTACAGGGTATGTTGGCATTGCGTGTGCGTGATCGAAATCAGAAATTTATGCACGATGTTCAAAAAACAATTGGTGATGTGACATATTTTCGGGATACGGTTTTGCCAGAATATAACGCGGCACATGAAAAGAAAAAATATATTATTCCTGAATTATTTGGAAAGTTTAGATAGGGTGAGTGGATAGTGTAAGTCCGTCACGACCGCGCCGCGGTCGTGACGGACTTACACTTACCACTAACACTGTCTATGACAATTTGTGGATTACCAAACCACTGCGCAGTTTTGGTTCAAACCATGTTGTCTTGGGTGGCATAATGTTGCCGGTGTCCGCAATGTCGATGATTTGCCGCATTGTGACCGGGTACAGTGCAAAGGCCACCGCCATTTCACCACTGTCCACGCGTTTTTGCAGTTCACCAAGGCCGCGGATTCCGCCGACGAAATCGATGCGCTTGCTGGTACGCAGGTCGCCAAGGTTTAATATCTTGTCGAACACCAAATTCGAAAGAACCGTCACGTCCAACACACCGATTGGATCGTTGTCGTTGTATGTTCCGGGTTTGGCCGTCAACGAATACCATTTGCCGTTCAAATACATTCCAAAGTTGTGCAATTTATTTGGCTTGTAAATATCCGTTCCCATTTCTTTTACTTCGAATGATTCCGACAGTTTCGCCAAGAATTCGTCCGCCGAAAGTCCGTTCAAATCTTTGACCACGCGGTTATAGTCGATAACCTTTAATTGGCTTTCTGGGAAAATCACGGCAAGGAAGAAATTGTATTCTTCATTTCCGGTATGATTCGGGTTTTGTTCGCGCTTTTCCGCACCGACGCGTGCCGCCGCCGCAGTGCGATGGTGGCCGTCCGCAACATAAAGTGCCGGTATGTCTTTAAAGATTTCGGTAATGCGCGCGTTGATTGCATCGTCACGAATGACCCAGAATTTATGACCAAAACCGTCCGCGGCGGTAAAGTCATATTCGGGTGCATTGTTTTTAACAAAGTTTTCAACGATTTCGTTCATTTCCGCAACATCCGGATACGCAAAGAACACCGGTTCGATGTTTGCGTTTTGAATGCGCACGTGAATCATACGGTCGTCTTCTTTATCCTTGCGCGTTAATTCGTGCTTTTTGATTTTGCCGGTCATATAGTCATCTACATTCGCCGCGGCAACAAGTCCGTACTGCGTCCGGCCGTCCATTGTTTGGGCATAGATATAATACATTTCTTTGTCGTCTTGGACCAACCAACCGCGGTCTTGCCACAGTTTGAAATTTTCAACCGCTTTGTCATAGACGGGTTGACTGTGTTCGTCGGCAATTGGGTCAAAATCGATTTCTGGTTTAATAATATGCAACAGTGATTTTTCACCGGCCTCTTGCTTCGCCTCGGCTGAATTTAAGACGTCGTATGGACGCGATGCCACTTCGGCCGCGAATTCTTTTGGTGGGCGCACACCCGCAAATGGTTTTATTTTCATTATAACATCTCCTTTTGTATTAAATAAACGGTGTTGATTATAACCCCGTTTTTACAAAAGGCAATAGATTAGTGTTAGTCCGTCACGACCGCGGCGCGGCGTGCCGCGACGGGTGCGGGCGCATCAAATCGCGATAAGGCGATAGCGAAGACGGATGCACCCATTTTTTCGTGCCAAAATGTACGATTTTTTTTGGGTGTTTTTTTGAGGGTTGGGATTTTACACAACCCTGCGGAATTCGTGGGTTTTTGGTATAAAAAAGTGTTGAAAAAAAACCAAGGTTTTTAGTCAACACTTTTTTTCAAAAATCCAAAATTTTTATTTCCTGTAAAATCAATGA
>OMPY01000027.1 GCA_900313105.1 uncultured Pseudomonadota bacterium | reverse complement strand
CGCCGCGCCCGTCGGCGGCAGCTGCGCGGGACTGACGTTCGTCATCACCGGCGACGTCCACCGTTTCGCCAACCGCAACCATAACCACCACCGCCATAATTCCGATAACTATCCCCAGCACCGTCAAAAAAGACCGCATTTTGTTCCCCGAAATCGACAGCCAAGATTCATGTGCAATATCATAGAATGTCATTTTTTGCGCGCCTTTTGTTCGGATTTAAGCAACACCGATTCATTTTTCGGAATCGGCCCGTCGTACGTTATATGCCCATCATAAATATGAATCACACGACTTGCATAACTTGCGATTTCAAATTCGTGCGTAATCATGACAATGGTTATTCCCAAATCGTTATTCAACTTCTTAAAGAACCGCAAAATTTCATTTCCCATTTTGGAATCAAGCGCGCCCGTCGGTTCATCCGCGAGTATAATTTTGGGGTCGCCCGCAAGTGCGCGTGCAATCGCGACGCGTTGTTTCATACCGCCTGAAAGTTGCGTTGGCAAATATGTTTCAAAATTTACCAAATCAACCAGTTTTAACATTTCGCGCGCGCGGTTAACTCTTTCCGACATCGGCAACCCACGATACATCAATGGCAACATCACATTGTCCAAGATGTTTCGCTTTGGCAACAAATTAAAATTTTGAAAAACAAAGCCGATATATTCATTACGCACCTTGGCCAATTCATCGGGATAAAGTGTCGTTATATCTTTGCCATAAAGTTCATACACACCCGAAGACGGCGTGTCCAATGCACCGATTATATTCATGCATGTTGACTTGCCCGACCCCGACGGCCCCATAATTGCAACAAATTCGCCCGGCATAATGTCAAAGGTGTTATCAAACAATACCTGTTGTTCACCCCCGATTTCCAATGGAAAACTTTTACAGATTTTTTTAAGTGAAATAACCGGCGTTTTTTTCATGCGTGCCCCTTACATTGGTCGTCCACCGGCCGGTGCGCCACCGGGTGCGCCACCCATCATGCCACCACGATTATTACCGGTCCGGCTGGTGCTTGATTTTTTCTGCTGTCCCATGTATCCGATTATAACCTTGTCACCCTCTTCTATTTCATCAGATATAATTTGTGTTTCGGTTGCGGTCACCAAACCCTTGGCATACGGGACCAAGACAACATCTGACCCGCGTTTAATTGCCAAATGATTCGCCGGCGTAATACTTTCATCCGTGACTTCCACAATCCCGTCAAAACTGCGCAATAACAGTGCGGAATTTTGGACTTTCCACGTATCACGCGCCGCATTCACAATAATCGTCACAAACGCCGTCATCCCGGGCATAAGGCGCAAATCAGAATTATCAACATCAATAACAACCGTATAAACCACAACATTTGATGTCGTTGTTGGCGAAAGTCGAACCTGGCGTACGAAACCGTTAAATGTTTGCCCCGAATACGCATCAACCGTAAAGGTCACATTTTGGCCTTGTTTTATAACCCCAATATCCGCTTCGGACACCGATGTTTCAATTTGCATTTTTGTTAAATCTTCGGCGATTTCGAATAAATCTGGCGTTTGGAAAGATGCCGCAACCGTTTGCCCTTTGTCCACCTTGCGCGAAATAACCGTGCCGTCAACCGGCGACACAATCGTTGCATACGAAAGGTTCGTCACCGCCCTATCATATTGCGATTGCATACGCTTTACCGATTGCAACGCCTGTTCATATGTCGATTGCGATTGTTCCATTTCCGCACGCGCAATATAGCCTGAATCATAAAGTGATTTATTGCGATTATAATTGCTTTCCGCCAAATTTAATTGCGATTTTGCAGATTCCAGTGATGCTTCGGCTTCGTCCACCGATGCCTTTAAAACCGACGGTTCAATTTCTAAAAGTTTATCCCCTTGTTTTACCACGGAATTATAGTCAACAAAAATTTCCGAAATTGTCCCCGAAACTTGCGACCCAACATTGACCGTATTTACCGGTTGAATTTCGCCAGTTGCCGTCACGGTTTGCGACAAATTACCACGCATAATATCCATTGTCACAAAATCTTTTTTTGCAACCTTGGCCGCCGTTCCAAAAAACGCATAAAGCATAACAAGCGTCACCGCACCCGCAATACACCACCATTTGTGCCGCCGCACCCAATTTCTTCTATTTTTATTCATCTTTGTTTCCTTCAAGTTCAGATTTCAAATCGCCGATGGCCAACGCCACCGCCGCCCGTTTGATAAACAAATCATATTTTGCCGCATTGTTTTGCTTTTGCGCGGACACCAATTCAGATTGCGCCGTTTGCCAATCAAGCATCGTTGCGCGTCCAACCTTGTACATGCCACTTGTCACCTTTTCTGATTCAGTCGCGGATTTTAACAACGCTTTGGTTTGTTCCAAAACCGTTTGCGCGGTTTTATAGTTGTTATACGCGGTAAAAACATCCAATTCCGCGGCATTCGCCGTTTGCTGTTCATTATATTTGGCGCGGTCATAATCTGCCTCGGCCGCGCGCAGGCCATACATATTCGCAAACCCTGCAAAAATCGGCATCGATGCACGAATACCAATCGAACCATTTACTTTGTTTGAATTCGGACTAAACACATCACCCAAACTATCATCACCCCAAGACACGGACCCAGATGCCGAAATTGATGGCAAATTCCGCAAAAATGCCGAATTCCGTTTATGCCACGCGGCATCCTTATTCGCCGATGCCTTTAACAAATCGGGGCGTTTTTCACGCGCGACTTTTAATAGTTCATCGATACTTTCATTTTCCGCCTCTGTCCCAAAACTTGACGACATATCCGCAATTGTTATATCGCCGTCCGCCGGAAACGAAAGTTTGGTAAGCAGTGTTCCCTTGGTAATCTCACGATTATTCTTTGAACGTTCCAATGACAATTTTGCACTGGCAAGCGTCGTTTCCGCCTTTAACACATCCGCACGCGCAACCGCGCCGGCCTTGAACTTTTTATTCGCCGTGTCATACGCGGTCTGTGCCACCGTCAGGGCGGACCACGCCGATTCCACGTCCGCGTCCGCATTTAATAATTCATAATAAGAACCAACCAAACCATAAACAAAATTTTGCACGGTCGAACTAAAATCAAACCCGGCGGCGCGATACGCGGCAATCATCTGATTCATATCCGCCGTACGCCGTCCAAAATCAAATATCAAATAAGATGCGGAAATCGACGCGCCATAACCCCAATCGTAATTCGGATGTAATGTATCGGAACTTTGTGCAAAATTCTTGCTTGCATTAACGCCGGCACTAACACTTGGCAAATAATTGGCATACCCGGCATTTTTATTAAAATGACTTGCCCGCAACGATGCGTACGCCGCCGCCGTTTGCGGATTCCGACAAAGCCCAAGTTTTATAACATCTTGCAATGATTGAACACCGTCCGGTACATCGCGACGCGTGGCACAATCATCATCCGCCATCGCCAGCACCGGCAAAATCAGCATAATTGCGAAAAAAATCCCCTTCATTCAAATCTCTCCTGATGATACATTATACCGAAAAAAATCCTAAAAATCATTATTTTTATGAAGATTTAAAATTTTTTTAATAACCACTTGACAATTTGTTTGTTTTGTATTATATTATAAACAACCTAATAACAAAAGGAGCAGAAAATGAAACCTGAAACAATGAAAAAAATTGGTTGGGCCATTGTTGCCGGCGGTATGGTATCTGGGGTGCTTGGTGTTCAAACGGACGATGCACGTATGGAAGCACGCTCTCGCAAAAATGTGACTGACCCAAAACAGCGTGAATTGTTTAAGGAAGATTGCGCATCTGAAAAAACAACCAATGCGATGACTTGGGGTGGCGCACTTGCAATGCTTGCCGGTATCGGTATTGTAGAGGCCGCGAAAAAGAAATCCAGATAAAAGGAACCATAAAATGCAAAATAAAAACGATAAACTGGCTAACTTTTTAGTTGCCGCAGGAAATGTCACCATGGGGGCTGGGGTCCTTGTGGCTATGATGTTTGGTTGTACCGATGCGCCAACAACACCGGCGCAAGACGCCACGGCGATGTGCGGTACAATTGCCGGCTTTGTGGGTGCATTTATTCGCGTTATTGGTGAAAGAACCCAAACAAAATCCAAATAATTCAAAAACCGAAACATCTGTTTCGGTTTTTTTTATTGCCTTGGTGCGGGTATTTTTATTAAACTAAAAATATGGAAAGGATTATACGGCTCTTTATCGCGCACTGCTTTGCCCTATGTGCCACGGTTGCCATGGCCGCCGTGCGAAAGCCCGCAATGTATGTTGACCCGAACGCATACGCCTATATGTACCCGTATATGAATAATCAAATGCGCACCGATTTGAACCCGGGGACCAGTGTTCTAATGACAAACAACCCAATTGATGTTGTTGTTAAGACCAAGCGTGCCTCCGAACCACGTCGCGTTGTTCCACGCCCGACGTCCGCCGCAACCACGGCCCGCACCGCAACGGGCGTGAACGCGCCAACCCAAAATTCAACCCGTCGTGTTGTCGCACGCGCGACAACAAACCAAAACACCGCCCCAAAAAACACGCGTCGTGTTGCGCCGCGCACCGCGCGTGAAAATGCACGTGTCACCGCCGACACAACCGAAACGGTGACCATCACATACGATGTTCCAACAACGCGTTGCCTTGCGGGTTATACCGAATGCATGGATAATTACTGCGCCCGCGAAAACACGGCATATAATCGTTGTTATTGCAGTGCGCGCCTTACACAAATCGATTCAAAATACCAAGATGAAATCAACGACATGACATTGCAAATAATCCGTCTGCGTGGTGGGGGCCAGTGGACAGACGCGGAAATGAACGAATACTGGATGGAACGCGTGGGCAGGTACGTCGGCGAAAATTCATGGATGCGACTTGAAAACGCAATCGACATCGATTGGCCAACACCCGAGGAACGAATTCAGGGTCAAAATGTTTTTCTTACCGGCCACGAATACTGTGTTGCGCACCTGCGCAATTGTGCATCGATGGCATCAAACATGCGCGATGCATACCGTTCGCGTATATCACGCGACTGTGATGCGTATGAACAAAATATGCAGCGCATCCATGATGCCGCCGCCGCAATGATTGAATATTATAGTGAATAATTATCATTTCCCCCGCATTGATTCACAAATCAAATTATGTCGGTATATATTTCGTGCCAAATCATCACTTATCGTATCCCAATCGGCCGCGCGCCCATATATAAATTCGCACGGGCATATATCCGCCGCCGATTTATTCCGCAATGGTATATTTCCGTCGCAAGATGTCACGAATATCGCGCACACCGGTATGAACAGTTTTTTCATTTGCCCCCCTTACCACATTTACATTGTTTATAATTTCATTTGTTTGCGCGTTTGCACCACGGACCGCGCATTTTTCACGTGCAATTCGCGCACCAAAGAAATACGCACCCAAAACCATCGCACAAACGGCGATTATTAAATACTTTTGCATTTTTGTTTTTCCCTAAAAAGAAACGCACCAAATGGTGCGCATCTATTACTGATTCATGGAATTAAAGAAATCATCATTCGTCTTGGTAAGTCGTAATTTATCAAGCAAGAATTCCATCGCCTCCAGCGTTCCCATCGGATTGATAATTCGGCGCAACACATACATTTTTGATAGTAAATCCTTGCCCACCAGTAAATCTTCCTTGCGCGTGCCGGACTTGGTAATATCAATTGCTGGATAAACGCGTTTATCGGAAAGTTTCCGGTCAAGTATAATTTCACTATTACCCGTTCCCTTGAATTCTTCAAAAATAACCTCGTCCATCTTGGAACCCGTATCGACAAGTGCGGTTGCGATAATCGTCAAACTGCCCCCGCCTTCGATATTACGTGCCGCGCCAAAGAACCGTTTTGGCCGTTGCAACGCGTACGCATCAACACCACCGGTTAAAACCTTGCCACTGGACGGAACAAATGTATTATACGCGCGTCCCAACCGCGTAATGGAATCAAGTAAAATTACAACATCTTGACCCGCTTCGACCAAACGTTTTGCCTTTTCGATAACCATTTCGGCAACCTGAATATGTCGCGTTGCCGGTTCATCGAATGTCGAAGATATAACCTCGCCCTTGACACTGCGTTGCATATCGGTCACTTCTTCGGGCCGTTCGTCAATAAGCAACACAATCAATTTAACCTCTGGATAATTGGTTGCGATGGAATGTGCGATATTTTGCAACATAACGGTTTTACCGGTGCGCGGTGGCGCCACAATAAGCGAACGTTGCCCACGCCCCGTCGGCGATATAAGGTCGATAACACGCGCGGACAAATTGCGTCCCTTGTCCGTGTCACCGATAACCTCCATCTTTAATTGTTCATCCGGATAAAGCGGGGTCATATCATCAAAAGAAACGCGATGCCGCAATTTTTCCGGGTCATCACCATTTACACGTTCAATTGTTTCCAACGCAAAATACCGTTCAGATTCATTTTGTGGCGCCTGAATTTGCCCTTCGACATAATCGCCGGTTTTCAATCCGTACTTTTTGATTAAATTTGGCGACACATACAAATCGTCCGGCCCGGCCAGGTAATTACTTTCCGGCGCGCGCAGGAACCCAAAACCATCCTGTAACCGTTCAAGAACGCCGTCACCAATAAGTGTAATTTTTTTATCCGCCGCAAATCCGCGCATAACCGCAAAACGCAATTGTTGCACATTTAATTGCGACGCTTCTTCGATGCCCATATCTTCCGCCATTTTCAACAGTTGTTGTGGCGACTTGGCCTTTATTTCATTTATATGCATTAAAAAGTCCTTTGTTTGGAAAATTTGTGACACAGAACGCGCCACAACCTACTTCGACGTCCATTATTACACATTTTTATCAAAAAGTCAAGAGAAAGTGAAAATGCGCCCACCGATTAGTATGGTTCATATGGCAATGCGGTTTCTACTTCGCCCTCAACAACCATAAAATCAGCAAGTTGTTCATCAAAACTTCTTGCTGATTCACTATCCTTGCGACCTGCATTTATATACATCCTATGCGTATCGCCCGTTATGAAAGTTCGCACAACATTTGCATCAATGGCCGGCGACGATGTCGCTGTTGACCAAACAATTGGCACACCCGAACCTATGGTTTCATTGTCGGCGATACCAAAAGCGCGCCAACCACCACGCCCAGTCGTATGCCAAACACTATATTTCGTGTTTGGTTTACACGGGACAACAATTGTTCTGTTTGCACTTGTTGCATTTAATACAACACCACTAGAATTATACCAACCTTGCCCAGTATCCATTGTATTTAAGTCAAACAAATTCCTCGACTTGCCATACGCCGTTTGGTCGACAATGGTCCAAAGGGTGCAACCGTCACTTTCATTTGCACATTCCAATTTCGTTGTCGGGGTTGTTGGTAAATTTGTAAATGTCGCGTTCAATGCCGATGCGGTAATAAGTTTATCGCCGTCGGTGGTTGCATCATAACTGCTGATGTCCGAATACAGGGCGCGTTCACCAATTTGACCGTTTCCGGTCGCGGTATACGTCATTACCGTTTCACCCGCACCAACATTCGGTTGATTCGCCGCGGGGATTTTTAACTGTTTCGTTTCTATTTGTGTGTCAACATATGCCTTTGACGCAACGGTTTTCATATCGTCTTCGGCATGCGTAACATTGGTTATCGCAGTAATCACAAATATCGATGCCAATAATATCTTTTTTAACATATCTTTTCCCCCCGCTCACACGTTATATTTTTTATCCGTTATTATTGTTGTTATTACTACTGCTACTATTGCTGTTGTTATTATTCGTATTACCATATACTTGCTGATCTTCGATGGTCCATAAACTGCATGTCCCCGGATTCGCACAGGTCAATTTTGATGTTTCCATTGTGGGTAAATTTGTGACACTTCCTTTCAGTGCCGATGCCGTCACCAATTTATTTGCGTCACCATTTGTATAAGTGTTTGTTCCATCATAGATTTGACGTTCTCCGATTTCACCATCGCCGTCTTCGGTATACATCACAACAGAAACTCCGATATTTGTATTATTCGGGTTTGTGGCCGGTATTTTTTCTTGTCGTGTTTCAACCGATGTATCAACGTATGCCTTGGACGATACAGTCTTACGGTCGGCCTGTGTCGTTTCTGCATATGCGGTACCAACCATAAAAACACATAATCCAAACACACATAAGTTTCCGATTCGCATGATTTACTCTCCTTTTTCCTTTGATTTACTGCATACAAATTCGCTGATAAAAGTGTAACAAAAACCAAGGTTTTTTGACACCCTGTCCGGCCAAAATTCGGAAAATCGTAAGTCATTGATTTTACAGGAAATAAAAATTTTGGATTTTTGAAAAAAAGTGTTGACTAAAAACCTTGGTTTTTTTCAACACTTTTTACCACCAAAAACTCACGAATTCCGCGGGTTTGCGTAAAATTCCACACCAGTCGCGGCACGCCGCGCCGCGGTCGTGACGGACTAACACCAAGCCAGGGCAACACCCCTGGCGCAGTCATGGCGTAGTCACGGCACCGCTTTGCGGTGACGGACGCAGACGGATAACACTTGACATTACCCCGAATTCTTGCTCCAATAAAACCATATTAAACAAAAGGATATAAAATGGCAGGCAGTATAAATAAAGTAATCTTGGTTGGTAATATTGGTCAAGACCCTCAGGTCCGCACCATGCAAAGCGGACAAAAGGTGGTAAGTTTTTCACTCGCAACATCTGACCGTTGGCGCGACCGCCAAAGTGGCGAACAAAAGGAACAAACCGAATGGCACCGCATCGTGATTTTTAGTCCGAATTTGGTCGAAGTTGCCGAACGCATGTTGCAAAAGGGAACAAAACTTTACATCGAAGGCGCACTTCGCACGCGCAAATGGCAAAATCAACAAGGCGTTGATACTTATACGACCGAGGTTGTATTGAATCAATTCAGTGGCACAATGGTTATTCTATCGGGTGCGAAATCGGTTGATTCAATGTCGGGTTCCACGCCCGCCGCGGCACCCGCACCGGCCGAAGAAATTTCAATTTCCGAAATCGGCGACGATATTCCGTTTTAATAATTAGTTTTAGTAATCAATAAAAAAATGTGGGCGCGTTTGCGCCCACACTAATACCCGTCGCGGCACGCCGCACTGCGGTCGTGACGGACTAACACCAAGCCAGGGCAAAGCCCTGGCGCAGTCTCGCCGTAGCGTTCCGCGTAGGCGGATTAAAACCTATACATCCCTGAAAGTTGCAATTTGTGCATTTGAACATTTGCATTATATTGGTAACGATAATCCAAACCAACATGAACACCATTGACCGCAAGGAATTCCACACCTGCACCCGCATGCGCCCAAAGTGGATCAACACCAATATCGTATTCACGCCACGGACTTACAACCGCGAATCGATAGTGCATTTGATTCGGTGATTCAATCAAATCGTATTCCACACCAACCGTCGCATATGGCCGGAATTGGAACCACGCCGATGGATATATACGCTTCTGTGCCGTAATTGAATAGCCCGGTGTCAATATGAAATGCCCGTCAAAATCAAGATTCATATAATCCGTGCCCCCAACCTTTTCGGTCATATCAAAACCCGAATTGTACCCAAGGCGCAAATAAACATTACCAATAATATACTGATTCAACCAATCGTGAATTATGCCCGTTTCACCGACCAGCCCAAGTGAAAACGCATCACCTTCTATACGACCATTAACCCATGTTTGATCGCGTTTAACATCGATAAAGTTCAAATCTAACATCGCATCGCCATACCAACGCGCCTTTATCCCCAATGTTTTCATGAAATACGCACCACCACCAACATTAAGGTTACGAACATCCGTATCAACATACCCCGTTGCGCGTGTCGTGCCATAGGTTAAATCGATGACATCATTATCTTCACTGCGCACATGTGAAACATGTCCCATCCACCCAAGAATCAATGTATTGCTGGCCTGCCAATCATATCCTAAATTAAAATTGATACGCGAACCATGTGCATGATTATCCACCAAATCATCCCACATATACCCATAATCACCGGTAAACCAAATTTTATTCACACGACGGTTACGATTCCAAATTGCTTCATCAATAAAACGATTTGATATATCTTTGAACACCGTGTGCGTATTCAATTCCAACGCATCCGCGATCTGGTTCGCTTCGCGCAATTGAAACACGCGACTAAACGCACGAATAACATCGGGTTTATTATACGCCCAATAATACATCATACGTTGATAGAGTTCTTCACTAACCTCTGACATAACCGTGTTATCAAACAGAATCCGCATAACCCCCGCCGGCGAATCGTACGAAAACCCTTTGGACAGCAACAAATGTTCAATCAAATCATCCAATGCGCCCGCCGATTGATATTCGCCAATTGTATAGTAAGGCGCACTTGCAACAATCGGTTGCAATTTGAACAAACGCCCATGATCCGTCAAATTCCCATCAAAGACAACATACAAACTATCATTCACGCCATCGCCATCCGTATCATACGACACAAGATGTATCGGCAATTGAACACCCGCGCCATTATTTGCACCCGTCGCCGCCAGATAATCCATGCAAATCGTTCCATCCGCATTACAGAAATTTATACTAAGTCCCGCAATCCGCGCCGCAAGTTCTTCGATACCTTCGTCCGCATGCAACAACCAAATTGCCGAACTGCCGTTCACGGTGTTACGCAAATTTATACCAATCTGTGAATCCAACAGTGGTGTTCCATTTGGTGTCAACGCATCACCACTTACATTTGTAATAAGTTGCCCAGACACCGAAATCAACGGTTCCGCGCCACCGACATTATTGGTTATCACACTAACCATATTATCTTCATCGAAAACGGCCGTCGCCCAATATGTGAACCCGGCGCCCGAATTCGCAAAGGCAACCAAACGACTTGCATCATCAAATGTGTAATTTCCCCCAACCGTCATATGCGCAAGCCCAATTATATCCGTTCCGCCAATTATATTTCCACCAACGGTTATATCTATACCATTTGCCAAACCCGGATTATAAAACGTCACATCATTTCCGCCAAGGTTTCCGCCAATATTCACCGTCCCAGAATTAAATACTATATTACCGCCATTACTTGATATGGCATCACCCGTGACATTTATCGTTTGGCCAAAAATTTCAAGTCCATTTCCAAAACCATTTGCCGATATTCCGCCACCAACATTCACATCAAAATTTCCGGCATCAATTTCGGTATGCTTTTTGGTGC
>OMPY01000025.1 GCA_900313105.1 uncultured Pseudomonadota bacterium | reverse complement strand
CGCACGGCCGCTGAAACGCCTTATTACGTCAATGGTTGAAGATAAAATCGCAGACCTGATTTTGTCCGACGCCGTCACCGAAGGCAACACCGTGCATGTCACAACGCATGGCAAAGATTTGGTCGTGAAATAATAAAAGGGCGCAAAAGCGCCCTTTCTTTTTGGTGTGCCTATCTTGATTTTGCATTTTTTATAATCTATGATTTTATTCAGTAAATATAGAGGTAAGGAATGTATAAATATATTGTTATGTCTTTTGTTGCATTGGTTGCGAACAATGCGTATGGCAGTTTTGATTTTGCAAATTATACCCCGACATTGGGAACGGACAGCGCATATACAATAACCTTTACCCAGGTTGCGAATAACAGCGCACCAAATACCATTACTACATATTCAGTTGATACAAATGATTATTCCATTATGCCGGTTTATTATACGTATTCGGTTGTTCACGGTGGTGCGACAAATAATCGATTAAGCGTGAATTCAAGCACAAGTCAAGATATAGCAGAATCTTTTATATTACAGACGTCAAATTTAGGTGACGCTGGTGCGATAAATAATTCTGGTTTTAATGTCAATTCTATTACTGGTGATTTTATCAGTAATTCTATGGAATCGGCCTTGACCGCAGGCGCCATTAATAATCAATCTAATGCCACGACTTTTTCTATTACTGGTGATTTTATTGATAATCATGCTACTTATGGTGGGGCAATTAGGAATAGCCATAAAGCGAATATTGGTTCTATCACTGGCAATTTTATTGGCAATTATTCTACGACATTTGGTGGGGCAATTGTGAATTATGATTCACAAATAGATTCTATTTCTGGAAATTTCATCGGCAATTATGGAACCAGTTCGGTGGTTGGCGGTGGTGCAATAAATAATAGTGGCGGTGGCACAATAAATCACATTACAGGTGATTTTATTGGTAATTATACAGCAAATCGTGGTGGTGCGATATATAATTACGATGCAATTGGTGATATTACGGGAAATTTTATAGGCAATACCGCGACAAATAGTGCTGGTGCTATTTGGAACAAGGGCTCAATAGAATCTATCACTGGTAGTTTTATAGGTAATTCGGCTACCGGGTATGCGGGCACTATTTATAATGATGGCACAATTGAATCTATCACCGGGGATTTTATTGGTAATTCTGCAACAAATGATGCGGGTGCGATTTATAATGATTGGATAATAGGTAGTATTTCTGGAAATTTCATTGGTAATTACACAATCGAAACAAATGGTGGTGCGATATATACCAGTGAAAGTATAAAGTTTTTATCAGAAACAGATAATTATGTTATATCGGGTAATTATGCCGGTGACAAGGATATTGCCATAACTGTGGGTGATGATTACGATGTATCAAAGGATATATTTATCACGTTTGAAAATAACAATTCTACGCATTATATCGTGAATGATGAAATCAGAAATGATATAACGGTTGATAGTCCATACAGCATAACCGTGACTGGTGATGGCACGGGATATACGCAATTCAATAATGATTTGCATAATGTCAATACTGTAAATATAAACAACGGAACAATGATTTTTGGACAAACGCCCGACAATTATACCAGAACGGCAGATATTGGGCATTTTGTTGGTACGAATAACCCAATTATGAATTTGGAAAACGGAATATTTAATATCGCAAATGGTTATACGGAAACTATTACATTGACCGGTCTGAATTCTGTTGGGAATAATAACTTTATTGCGTTGGATTTAGATGTTGTGAATAACAGTGCGGATTTTATAACCGTGACTGACAACATATCGGGACAGATTAATCTGGTTGTTCAATCTTTGTCTGACTTGGATATAGGCGATGATATAATCTGGTTTGCGGACGTGAATACGGATGATGCCGATTTATTTAATCTGTATTCTGTGTCTGGGTTGGATTACGAATTGGGATTATATTTTGATGAAGATAATCATAAATACGGATTGCTGAGATTGGGAAATGTTCCGGTAAAAACTTTGTCGGCGGCCGTGTTGCAAAAGGTGAATCATGGTGCCGTGGCTGTTACGCATACTGTTAAAAAACTAACGGGTTCGATGCACAAAAGGGTCGGCGAATTGCAATGGGGGCTAAAAGATATAGAACAAAGACCGGGGTTGAATAACGCTTTTTGGACGCGTAATGTTTATAGAAATTTTGATATAGGCGACGGTTCTATGGTGTTGTCGGGTATAGAGTTTGGATATGACAGGGTTGTATTATCAAGCAATAATTACAAATTGTATATTGGTGGATTGGGGTATGTTTCCGGTGGAAATAGCGAAATGAAGGACAACAAACTTGATATCGGCGGATATGGTTTGGGTGCATATATAATGTTGCTTGGGAAATCGGGTTTGTTTGGCGATTTGGTGTTTAGACAACATTTTATTGATATGGATTCGTTGAGTGAAAAAAATAATTACACCGCAAGCACTTTGGATATAGAGGTTGGTAAAGATTTTGTTTTTGGTGGTGATACCGATAAATTAAATTGGTTTATAAAACCGTCCATAGGTGGGACTTTTATCGCGATACAGGATGCAAAAATTGATTCATTTGAAATCAAAGGTTCAACATCTGCGATGGGGGTCATGTCTGTTATGACGGGGCCAAGATGGAAACTTGAAAATGGCGGTAAATCCCAGATTTATGGTAAGGTGGGATATCTGTTGGATGCCGCCGCCGATGTGGATGTTATGGTAAGTGGTGTTAGTACAAAACAAGATGTCGCGACAAATACCCTGGAAATTGGTGGCGGGTTTAATTATTCCGGGATTGGGGATTCAACGAATATCTATTTAGAAGCATTGTATATCACGGGAAGCGAGTATTCAGAAGTGTCGGGTAATTTTGGATTTAGGTATGCTTTTTAAAGAATATCACAAAAGATTACTTGACTTTGCGGGTTTTTTGTTATAAATTATCCCGGCAATTATAAAGGATTTGATATGCCACGTGTATGTAAAGTTACAGGTAAAAAAACAGAAGTCGGTATGAATGTTTCGCATTCTGAACGTCATACAAAGCGCACGTTCTTGCCGAATCTGCATGTGTTAAAGTTCCATAGTGATATTTTGGGACGGGATTTTTCGTTGCGTTTGTCGGCCGCGGGTTTGCGTACGCTGACCAAGCACGGCGGATTGGATGCCTATGTCATGGCAAAGCCGATTTCGCGCCTGACGCCGGAAATGGCGGAAATTAAACGCGCGATTATTAAAAAGAATGGCGCACCGGTGAAACCCGTGAAAAAACCGACGCACAAGGCGAATCGCAGTGCGCGTTTGGTGAAAAAGGTCGAATCGAAAAAGACCGCAAAATAATAAAAGTCGTCTGGCCCTGTGGTGGAATTGGTAGACGCGCTTGACTCAAAATCAAGTTCCGCAAGGAGTGTCGGTTCAAGTCCGACCAGGGCCACCATTAGAATTGTTTAACCCGCACGTGAAGTGCGGGTTTAGCAATTCTTATGTCTCGCCGTAGCTTTTGCGTTTATTGAAAATAATTTATTTAATGCACAAAGTTTATTATCCGAAATTAAGCACTAGCGAAGGCGGACACCCAAGCAAATGAAAAATTGAGTGCCGCGGCGGAGTGTGCAAAGCGCACGAAGACGGGCAAGTGCAAATTTAACCCGCACGTGAAGTGCGGGTTAAAAGATTTTGATTACAGAAATAATGTTATTTTTGTTCCCTTGCGTTATAATCAGCCATCATTTTTTGCACTGCGGCCGGCAAATTCGTTTTTATAACTTCCGGGGTTATATAGGCATTTGCGAACGAATCTTTGAAATCTTCGCGTACTGGTCTTTGTATGAATTCATAACAAATCAAATCAACTATGCGTTCTTTTAAATCTTGGGGAACGCCATATTCACGGATAATCGGGATTTCTATGAGTGTGTGCACAAATTCATGGAATACCAGACTAAATATTTTTTCTTTATCATCAAAAGGATTCTCCGCGCTAAAAGACGGGTTGTTTACACCGAAAATTATTAGTGCGGGTTCTTCTGTTTCAGGATTATACTTACTACTGTAATCTATAGAGTACAGTATTGCCAATTTCTTCGGCATTTGCGCATTCCATGATGACAAAAGCGGTACAAGATATTCATTGGTTTTGCGTTCCAGTTCCGGTATTACATATTGTTGAAATACGTTATCAAGGCGCATCAGAGTATCAGCATCATACAATTCGTTTATGAAAATATTACGATAATGTTCGATATCTTCGTCGGTCAATTGTTCTTTGTTGAACATATCTTCCATATCTTTATTGCCCGGCACAGGAATAAATGTGTCGGGTTTATGATAGAATTGTTTAAGTCGTGTATGATACATGTTGTGACTATTGAAAATATGCTCCCATGCTTCTTCGGCGTTTAGCGGTCGTGTGGTGATTTCCATGGTTCCATTCTCCGTTTTTAAATAGTGTTTGCTGGTATTTGTATCGACATTATCACATGCGGTTAAAAACAGCACACCAAGTAAAGCAATAATTTTTTTCATTTTTATTCCTTTTGTTTTACTGTGTGATTTTATCATATGTTTTTAATCTTTACAACGCGAACATCAACAGAATCCCGATGCCGGCGATGATGATTGCGCCGATGGTCAATGGCCAAAAGAATCTTTTTACTATTGCGTTTGCGCGTTCTTGGAATCGCCAGAGCAGGTAGCCGACGATTGCGAATCGGCCGGTGCGTAAAATCGCCGACAGCCCCAGGAATAACACCGCCGGAAAACCCATGAATCCCGCGCATATCGCCATAAGTTTATATGGAACCGGGGTCACGGCTGTTAAAAATATAATAAATATGCCGTGCTTTATAAATAAACTTTGTGCCAGTTCGAATTTTTCCATGCTTGCAAAATTATTGATAAGCCAAATTCCAACCGAATCGAAAAGCCACATGCCAATGCAATATGCGATAATTCCGCCGACAATTGACCCAAGTGATGCCGCCAAAACGACCGGGACGGCGCGCCGTTTATTTGCGATGATTGGTGGGGTCATAAAAACCTCTGGAGGAATAAATAAAAATATCGATTCGCATACCGTTAGGATGAAAACCGCCCATGTGTATGCTTTGCTTTCCGCACGCGATAGCAAGTATTCAGAAATTTTCATAATTTTATCCCCAATGTAAAAATTTTTTCTTGATTATGGTTGAATATCTTATACCGTAGAATACAATGATAGCAACGGATACGTCAATGCCAAAAAAACATACTGATTCAAACAGAAACGAACGCGTCGCCGCCAAGGTGCATACCATTGTGGCGGAAATTTTACGCAAAGATTATGCGGATGACCCGATAATTTCCAAGGTGTCACTTGTTGGGGCGGATGCGCACGGGGGATTACAATTTGTGCGGTTGTTCTTTCATTGCCCGATTGATGATATTGATGTGGCAAAGCGTGCATTGGATATAGAAACGCGAACGATTCGTTTCAAAATGGGGCAGAGAATTGACCAAAAATACGTGCCACAGATACGGTTCACTTATGATGATACGTTAGAGAAGGCGGAACGTATCGAAGAGCTTTTGGAGAGAGTAAGCGAAGAAAAATGAAGCAAGAAAACATACGAAATTTTTCAATTGTTGCACATATCGATCATGGAAAATCGACACTGTCGGACCGGCTTATTGAAATGACGGGCGGATTGGAATCGCGTGAAATGAAGGCCCAGGTTTTGGATTCTATGGATATAGAGCGCGAACGCGGAATCACGATAAAGGCGCAGACGGTGCGGTTAAATTATCGCGCCAAAGATGGTCAGGTTTATCAGTTGAACCTGATGGATACGCCGGGGCATGTCGATTTTTCATATGAAGTGTCGCGGTCACTTGCGGCGTGCGAGGGGGCGTTGATTTTGGTTGATGCGACCCAAGGGGTCCAGGCGCAGACACTCGCGAATGCGTATTTGGCGCTTGATAACGATTTGGAAATGTTGCCGGTATTGAATAAAATTGATTTGCCGTCAAGTGATGTTGACGCGGTCCGTGCCCAGATTTCCGATGTTATCGGACTTGACGCGGCGGATGCGATTGCGGTGTCGGGAAAAACCGGTGCGGGGGTCGCGGAACTGTTGGAAGAAATCGTGCATAAATTGCCGGCGCCAAGCGGTGACGAAAATGCGCCAACGCGTGCGCTGTTGGTTGATTCGTGGTATGATTCTTATTTGGGTGTTGTTGTGTTGGTGCGCGTTGTTGATGGCACACTGCGGCGCGGACAAAAGATAAAGTTTATCGCGACTGGTGCGGAATACACTGTCGAAAAAATCGGGTACTTTACGCCCAAAATGGTAAATGTCGATTCGCTTTCCACCGGGGAAATTGGCTTTATTATCACGGGCATGAAAACGATTCATGATTGCAAGGTTGGCGATACGATTGCGGATGCGCGTGCGGATGTTGATGTGTTGCCGGGGTTCAAACCATCGGTGCCGGTTGTGTTTTCTTCGTTTTTCCCGGTGGAATCGGACGATTACCCGACATTGCGCGAAAGTGCGGAAAAATTGGCGTTAAATGATGCGTCGTTCGTATTTACAACCGAAAAATCTTCGGCATTGGGTTTTGGGCTTCGTTGTGGATTTTTGGGGTTGTTGCATATGGAAATCATTAGTGAAAGATTAAATCGCGAATTTAACCTTTCGCTGATAAATACGGTGCCAAGTGTGCTGTATAAAATTCATATGCGTAATGGCGAAGTTTTGGACTTGGAAAATCCCGCCGATATGCCGGACATTACAAAAATTGAATATATCGAAGAACCGTGGGTGCGCGCGACGATTATGATGCCTGATAAATATATGGGTGGAATAATGCAACTTTGTTCCGAACGGCGCGGTGTTCAAGAAAATATATCTTATGTTGGCAACCGTGCGGTGTTGGTGTATCAATTGCCGTTGGCAGAGATTGTATTTGATTTCTATGACCGCGTTAAATCGATTTCTTCGGGTTATGCATCGTTTGATTATGTGGTAAATGGGTATCAACAATCAGATTTGGTAAAGGTTTCAATTCTTGTAAACGAAGAAAATGTTGAACCGCTGTCGTTCATGTGTCATCGTTCATCTGCGGAAAAACGGGGGCGGACAATTGTTGAAAAATTAAAGGACCTGATACCGCGACACCAATTCAAAATACCACTCCAGGCGGCAATCGGTGGAAAAATTATCGCGCGTGAAACAATTGCGGCATATCGCAAGGATGTGACCGCAAAATGCTATGGTGGCGATATCACGCGTAAAAGAAAACTTTTGGAGAAGCAGAAAGAGGGTAAAAAACGTATGCGGACGTTCGGTAACGTTGAAATACCACAATCCGCATTCATAAATGCACTTAAAGTATAACAAAAAGGAAAATGAAATGTCGATGTTTGTAAAAAAAAGGCAACATGATTGGATCATAGATAAACTTGCATATCTTGATTTGTGGTCTCGTGCGAATATGATTGTGCGTGATGCGCGCAGGGATGTAAAATCGGCGCGTGAAGAAATAACCGTGCATTTAGAAAGGTCAGATGAGGGGCATCCAGAAAAAGTGTGTTTTGTATATTCCAAAAAAATTGTTTTACCGTGGCAAACAAAATCTCATCCGGCCGAAGATTCCGAATTTACCGCTGTGTGTTCGATTGCGGGTCGTGATGGTATTTGTCCACAAAAGCATCAATGTGCGCTTGGGAAAGATAGGAAAAACTATGAACAGGCAGTGGAAAATTTGAAAGTTCAAAAGGCGTGGCGTCTTAAGTGGATTCGCGGTTTTTTTGGAATGAAAAAATAAAAGGTGAAAAAAGGAAAATAAAATGGATATTAGATATTTTTTAGATAAAAAAATTGGTTGGCCGCTTTTGTGTGCCTGTGTTCGTTTGAGTCATGCGCGTAGGGATACGGTAGATTGGCTGAAAAAGGTGCGTAAAGCCAACGAAGGTGTGCGGGCGGCACGTCGTGAACGTTTCCGTGAAATGTTTGGGTTACAAAAGTAAGGGTGAAAAGATGTTTGATGATTTAAGACAACTTTTTTTGGTGACGCGTGATATTAAACTTAAACGCCAAAGGATTGAATATTTGCAAAATAAAAATCTTGATGCCAAGGAAATGATAACCGCGGTGCCGGTGAATCGTTGCCCGGATTCCGAAATGGGAACAGTGTCAAGAATGCATTGTGTGATTTTATATTTGCAAAAAGGTGTGCCTGATGATAATTGTGAAAGATATTCCAGACGTGAATATTGTGATAATTCAAAATGTCCGGGCTATGGCGCAAATAAGGGATATATAAGGACCACAAGAAAATTGCAATGTGCAGAGCGTGAATATAGAGAACTGATAGCGGCACGTCGGCTTATTGTGCGTGGTTTATTTGGGCGTTCAAAATAAAACAAAAAAGAGGAGCGGAGATGGCGCATCAATTCTTTTTTAATCCGTATATTTTGGATAACCTTAATGCGCCATCGCGCGGGTTTGATGTGGTTCAGGATATTTCTGAACCGCGCCTGCGTTTGTATATAACAAGTCGCGGGGTGAAAACTTTCTTTGTGCGAAAGCGGATAAATGGGCGCGACCGGCGCATTATAATCGGAAAATATCCGGACATGGATATCGAGGAAGCGCGCGGTGCGGTTGCAACCGTTTTGGATAATGCGTCAAAAAAAGTTTCGATAAAGCGCAAGAAAATTTTGTTTTCTGATTTTGTTCAAATGTATCTGAAAAATCGTGTGCATCGGTCGGTTGGGTCATATGACAAATTGGTGCGGTCGATAAATCAACATTTGAAACCGCTGTTTGATAAAAATGTTTCGGATATAACAACCGATGATGTGCGTGAAACAATTGGTGCAATTGGTGGCGCGGCGATTGCAACGCGTATGCAAGAATTGTTGCAGAGTATTTTTCGTTATGCATGTGAGACGGGGTATGTGACATCAAATCCGGTGTCGGAATTGCCACGTCAAAAACAAAATCGTCGGGCGCGGCCATTAAATAAATATGGACTAAATCGTTTGGTTGAATCGATAAATAATTATCCAGATTCCACAATGCGGGCGGCGTTTTTAATGCTGATTTACGGGTTCGCGACCAAGAATCAGATTTTTTCTATGCAGTGGGAAGACCTGGATTTCAATCGCGATATGTGGGGTGAACGGCCGTTGTCTGATAGGGCGGTTGTGTTATTGCAAGATTTGCCCCAAGATGGTTATTGGGTTTTCCCGGGGCGCGGGCATGGGCATTTGACCGATCCGCGGGTTGCGTGGGCGCGTGTTGTTGCGGATGCGGAAATTCCGGATTTGACGATGGACGATGTGTATAAATTTATCGCGCGACGCCTTACCTGGGCCGGGGACAAGGAAGATTTGCGTAATAATATGAATGAATTACTGGATGAATTGTTTGATATTGAATAATGTCGTTTGTTATGGTTTGTTATAATTTCTTGACAGCGGGGCGTGAAAGTGATAGTTTTATAGCATATGTCATGTTGTGTGACAAAAGGTTTAACAAAAATAAAGGATGAAAAATGTCAACTTTTGAAAAAGTAAAAAAAATTGTCGCAGATAAATTGGGTGTGGACGAAGCCAAGGTGACCGAAGCCGCCGCATTTGTGAATGATTTGGGTGCAGATTCTTTGGATGTCGTCGAATTTGTTATGGAAGTAGAAAAAGAATTCGATATCACAATTCCTGATGAAGAAGCGGCGAAATTGGTGACTGTTGGCGATGCGGTAAAATATATCGATGCGCATGCCAAGAAAGCAGAATAAGTTTTGTCATGTTTTATTTTTCCGTCGCGTTTTTCGCGACGGATTTTTTTTCTGTATTTTTTGCGGAAAACATATTATTATATGGGCGTGATTTAACTCTATTAAAAGGATTTATGATATGAAAAGGGTTGTTATTACGGGTATGGGTATTGTGTCGCCGGTTGGTTGTGGTATTGAACACGCGTGGAAAAATATAGTTGCGGGCCGTTCGGGCGTGCGGAAAATAGAAGATTTTGATGCATCTGAATTACCGTGTCAAATTGCGGGTGTGCCCGTGCGCGGGACCGATGCGGGAATGTTTAATCCGGATACGGTGGTTGAACCCCGCGAACAAAGAAAAATGGATAAATGTATTTTGTATGCCGTGGTCGCCGCGGACGAAGCGGTGCGTGATGCGGGTTTGGATACTTACACCGGTGACAAAGATAGGGTCGGTGTTTCGGTTGGCAGTGGTATCGGCGGGTTGAACACGATTTATGAAAACTGTATTGAACTTGCGAACAATGGGCCGCGGCACATAAGTCCGTTCTTTATCCCAAAGTGCATAATAAATATGGCGGCGGGACATATTTCAATTAAATATGGGCTGCGCGGTCCGAACGTTGCGATGGTGACGGCGTGTGCGACCGGTGCGCATAGTATTGGCGAAGGCGCGCGTCTGATTCAACATGGCGATGCGGACATTATGGTCTGTGGCGGGTCCGAAGGTGCGGTCGGTAAAATCGGCATTGCGGGATTTTCTGCGATGAAGGCGTTAAGTACGCGTAATGATGACCCGGCGCACGCGTCGCGTCCGTGGGACAAGGATAGGGACGGTTTTGTTATGTCCGAAGGTGCGGGTGTTTTGGTTTTGGAAGAATACGAACATGCGGTCGCGCGTGGCGCAAAAATTTATGCCGAGGTTGCCGGTTACGGCCTTTCTGGCGATGCGTATCATATAACCGCACCGGCGACGGGTGGCGAAGGTGGCGCGCGTGCGATGATGGCGGCGCTGCGTGACGCGGGGTTAAAACCGGCGGATGTTGACTATATCAATGCGCACGGAACATCGACGGGACTGGGCGATGTTGGTGAATTGTTGGCGGTAAAGAAAATGTTCGCGGGAACGAACGCATGTATGTCGTCAACTAAATCTATGACCGGGCATTTGTTGGGGGCCGCCGGCGCGGTAGAGGCGATATTTTGTACACTGGCCATACGTGACGGAATTGTGCCGGCAACAATCAATTTGGAAAACCCGATTGAAGAAGTTGGCGATTTCGACCTGGTGCCGAACAAAGCCAAAAAACGCGATGTCAATGTCGCACTGTCCAATTCGTTTGGGTTCGGCGGCACAAACGCATCGTTGGTGTTGAAGAAGGTGGGGTAGTGATTGTGGCCAAAAAAACATATAAATATCCAAAGAATTGGTTTAAGCATAATTTGATTGCGGTTCCCGCGGATTTTGCGAATTGCAGTGCGTGCATTTTTCGTGGAACAAATTATTGTCTTGATGGATATTTGCGGTGCACATATTTGAACGAAGGCACCGATGAAATGATGTCGGTTCATTGGGTTGGTGCGGAAACGCATGCGAATATTGCGCTGTGGACGGAATTGACGAATTTTTTCGAAAAAAACACCAAAGAAAAAACAAGGCAAATTTCATACGATGTCATGACCGCCGCGGTTCTGAAATATAAAGAAACCGCACGGTGATTTGAAACGGGCGCGATGCCCTGTTTTTTAGATTGCGTTTTTGACTTGGGGAAGGATTTATGATATCATTCCCAGTAGGTGTAGTGGGGAAATGTCTATTTTTTGGCGGGGGTGTGTTTTTTACGTTTTTTTACTGTTCGCATTTAACGCAAATGCGGACGAGGCGTCGTTGATATCCGCACTTCAAAATACATATTCCGCATGCGTTGGAATTGATGCGAATCTTGCCGATTTGAAAAAAATGGCAGGGATTAACACAGCGATCACTGGTGTTGGAACGGGTCTTGGCGCCGGCGCAACGATTGTCGGCATTGTAAAAGAGCAAACTGATAAAGATATAGAAAAATTTGAACGTTATATTAAGGAACTGGATGCCGCCGCCGCAAGACAAACCATGGTGCCATCAGAAATAGATGTTTCAGAGTCGCAAATTGATGAGTTGTTCGTGGGTGTTAATCAACAGAAAGATATAAATGGGGAATTAGAAAAATT
>OMPY01000049.1 GCA_900313105.1 uncultured Pseudomonadota bacterium | reverse complement strand
GCTTTGTGTTTTGCAAATGGCAATTGTTGTTTATCCGCACCCAGCACAAAAATTGTAACCCATGGATTCAGATACTGAATTACATAACATAATGCGCGAATATCCCGTACATCTGCCGATTGTATTTTACCAGTATTTGAATCATATTCACATTTTATCGTGGCACGAACCGAATGGTAAAAATCTTTTTTGGTTTTATCATTACAAACATCCGTAAATCCAATCTGACGCAGGCACCCAACCACAAAATCGGTTGCCTGCTCACCCGCATATTCTTTATGCGGTTGAAACGATAAATCCTCTTTTTTGCCGTCATTACCATATACCTTGAAATGTCCCATTGGTTTCAAGGTTTCGCAAATCTGCTGTATTTCATCGGCACAAAGGTTTTCCATTGGCATCATTATCCCCTAGTTTATTGAACATAGCATAATATAACACAAAATAATATAATTGTCAACACATTTATTCAAAATCAATATCTAAATCTGCGAAATCATCATGGTTGGCATTGGTTCAGGACACTTATAACAACCTGTTTCACGGTTTCCATCTCGGTCGGCTTGCTTTCCGCAATCAACAATGTCAGGGCGAATAATGTCGCGCTGTCCATCAACATCTGTCCATTTTCGTCATATAACATCTTGTTCCGGTCAAGGAAATACAGAAAACAACTTGCGCCTATGCGTTTATTGCCGTCCACAAAACTGTGGTTTTTCACAATCAGATAAAGCAAAGTCGCCGCTTTTTCTTCCAATGACGGATACAGCTCTTTCCCATCAAAGGTTTGATAAATTTGCCCGACGGAACTATAAAAGCCTTGGTCTTTCTGCCGCGCGAACACATCACTTGCAAAGTTTCCTTTCATTTGGTCAACCACAGACAAAAATTCATCGGCACCAATCACAACCGCGTCAGTTTTGGTTTTGCCAACCCTATCCAATGTTTTATGGTCAAAATCGTCCAGTAAATTTAGCCCCCGCACGAAATCGTTCAAAACGCGCGATATTTCTTGGACTTGGTCCATATTCTCGGTTTGATTTTCGATACTGCGTGTCATCAAATCCAGGGTTTTCTGCAGGGTCAACAACTTAGATTTTTGTTCTGCAATAACCTTTTGATTTATAACATAACCCTGGACCAGGTAATCTTTCAATGTCTTGGTCGCCCAGATACGAAATTGCGTTGCGGTTTTAGATGTCACACGATATCCAACAGACAGAATCATATCCAGGTTATAATATTTTATATGACGCGTTATTGTTCGATTGCCTTCTTTTTGAACTTGTGCAATTTTGGCACAAGTTGAGTTTTCTGCCAATTCGCCATCATTTAAAATGTTTTTTATGTGTTTCGCAATCGCTGTTCTATTTGTTTCAAATAACGCGGACATTTGTGCCTGCGTCAACCAAACGGTGTCATCTTGGATTTTGACATCTATTTGGGTTTGACCGTTTTCGGCGACATAGATTGCAATTTGGTTATTTGCATCCGTCATAATGATCCCTTTTTTTGGTATTATAATAGATAAATCTGCGATTGGAAATTATTTATTCAAAATCAATATCTAAATCTGCGAAATCATCATGGTCGGCGTTGGGGACGATGATTATTTTGTCGTTATCGCCAATCCATTTCTGCGAAAGGGCATTCGGCACGACATCATCGTCCGCGCCAACATAGTGCAACGCCCGCACGTCTGGCAACCGTTTCAGGTTCAACGATTGCCGCAACGGTGTGTCCCCAAAATACGCCGTCCAATCCGCATGATTCAGCACGCCCGCGATCGTAATCCACTTTTTAATCGGCAACGCCGGGTTGCGCTTTATAATCAAACCAGTGACCATCGCACCGCCGGAATACCCAATCAAAACAATTGGCCGGCCGGATGCAACCTGGGTCACGGCCATACTCATCGCATTTATCACCGCCGGCGCAAAACGCCCATCGGTCCAGTATTTTTCGTCGCATTTTTCGGACATTATATACTGGCACGGGCGCGCCATATAAACAACATTATGGGCGGTATCGCGCATCGCCAAATCGCGCACCATTGTGTCGCGCGGTGTCGGGTCACCCGTCGGTGCGCCATAGGCATCAAACGAATGACCATCGCCCTCTATATAAATATGCACCGGCGCCCGTGTGTCGGTGTTTTTTTGGTATGTCACAATATCAAACTTGCCCGCGTGCACCGTGACCGGCGCAAAATCATCCGCCGGCCGCCACGTCACCGCACAAGAACACAGTAAAAACGCCAAAAATACCAATCGCATAAGACAATTATACACCAAAAACAAAATTTCACCAAAAACAATAAAATTATTTGACAAATGATTTTTTTATACTATATTTATAGCACAATAATTAAAAAAGGCAAAAAATGTTTAAGAAATTAAAGGCAAAACTTGATGCAAAACGCACGCGTCGCGCGGCCGACCAAGTGGCGGCGAACAAACGTGCCCAACAAACGGAAACCGCATTTGAACGCGCGATATTATTTCCTTTTCGTATGATTGCGCGTGCGTTGCGGTGGATTTTTGACACGGTTTGCGCGGTTTGTTCGTGGATTTGGGACGGCATCGTTTGGGCGGCAAAGAAAATATGGAAATGGTTGTGCGGAATCAATTTGGTTGGACTTATCAACCTGACCTTGCTTACCGCGATAATCGTGCTGTTTTCCATACTGATAATCAATATCGTAAATTGCCGTCGCGCGCCGGTCGTTGTTCACGCGGGCGAAAAGGCCGTGACGGTTGTCGCGAAATCTGGGGCAAAAACAGTATCGAAAACTGTACCAGTTAAACGCGATACGGAAACGGGCAATATGGAAACAACAATAAATGTTGTTGAAACCGTTCCGTCCAACGATCCGACACTAAAACCCCAAGGCGACGGGAAAATATACGGCGACATTATCATCGAATCGCGCGAAGAAGCAATTGTTTTGAAAAACGGCGCACATATTCGTGGGAACCTTTATTTGCAAAACATGTATAAATACGTTTTGCCATGCGATATAAAAATCGAAGGTAATTTATTCCTGCGCGATTTAGGCATCTTGCATTTTTGCGGGAAATTTGATATAACGGGGAACATATACGTCACGCCAAATTCTTCGTTTGGACCAATTCCAAAGAATGCATACCTGGGCGGACAAATAATTTTATAAAAAGGGGGAACAAATGGCAAAAATTACACGTGAAGATGGTTTATGGTTGGTTCGTAGCAAACACGATTATCCAAAATGGAGTCCATTGCTGACCTGGGCATTGGTTATGTATTTGTGGGTGGTTATCAAAGAAAAACGTCAACAAAGGACACAGCATCATCACGGACGATAAAAAAACGCCAATTGGCGTTTTTTTACTACCAAAAAAATCAAAAATATGGTACAATGCCGTGTGCACATAACAAAAGGAATAAATATGAAAACACTTGAAAAGATTTTATCCACGTTGGTGAAAAACCTTGGCTATACAATTGTGTTGGTCTTGGCAATTATATTGTTTGCGATATTTTCTGACGGTTTAATCAGTGGTGCAATAACCGCGATATCGGCGTTAATCGCATACGCATGCATCGTGGCACTATATCGTGAATTCAAAAAAACACCGGCAAAAACAAAACCGATAAAAAAGAAATAATTTATCAAAATATGAACTTAGAAAGGTTGCGTTTATCGCAACCTTTTTTCTTAAAATTTTCAAATCATTGATTTTGCGGGATATAAACACTGGTGTTATATGTCGTGTCCGGCCAATCTTCCTCCACTGGTGTGGCCAGTGGGTAGTAAACGGTCACAGGCGTGCCTGCGGCGTATTGGGCGGCAAGCCACTGTTTGAACTGTGCAAGGGTTGTAAATAAACTATCATACTTAAAATTCACATACGAACCACCTACGCCAATACCATCAACAAATGCACCTGTCTTTGTTTCAAAATGAGAACAAATTATATTTGTTGAATTATTTGGCAGAACAGTAGAATCAGTGCCTAAATCTGTTTTACTAATGTTCATATAACCTGATATATTTTGCCAGTTTTCCGTCCCATCAAACACCTTTACACCCACACGTCTTGTAATCTTATGTGTTGTTGCATCGTATGAATCTGCATAGCTCCCCACTTTTCGCAAAATCATATCACCCTGATGATAAAACACCGGATAAATCGGATTCGTTGGTGTTGGTGTGCCGTCCTGGACACCCGTGCCCGTCGCAGATATATAATTTTCCGTCACACCATTATAATCATTATCAATCGTCCACAACCAACATTGGTTGGATACTGGGTCGCGGTCCGCACATACAAATTCATTATTTAATCCGGTGCGCAACGCCTCGTTAAATGTTGATGCTT
>OMPY01000030.1 GCA_900313105.1 uncultured Pseudomonadota bacterium | reverse complement strand
ACATTGTATGACGGTGTGACCGGTGAAAAGTTTGCACGTCCGGTGACCGTTGGTGTGATGTATATGTTGAAATTGCATCACTTTGTGGACGAAAAGATTCACGCGCGTTCAACCGCAAGTTATTCGCTTGTTACGCAACAGCCATTGTCCGGTAAGGCACACATGGGTGGTCAGCGTTTGGGTGAAATGGAGGTTTGGGCACTTGAGGCGCATGGTGCCGCGCACTTGCTGCGTGAAATGCTTACGGTAAAGTCGGACGATATTGTTGGACGTAACAAGATGTATGAATCCATCATTTCCGGCAGTGACGATATTCAAGTCGGCACCCCAGAGGCATTTAACGTGTTCGTTCGCGAATTACGTGGATTGGGTCTGGCAATGACGCCAAAGAAAATCGATTAAAGTGTTGGTGTAAGTGGTTAGTAAAAAACGCTAACCACTGGCACCGCAGTCTCGGCGTAGCAAAGCGGAGACGGATAACCACTAAGTAAGGAGCTTAGAAAAATGGCAAATATGTTGCAAAAGATATTTGGACAAATTGAAACAAGGGAACAATTTGATGCGTTGCGCGTGACAATTGCATCGCCAGAAGAAATTCTTTCTTGGTCACATGGCGAAGTCACAAAGCCCGAAACCATCAATTATCATTCGTTGAAACCGGAACCGGATGGATTGTTCTGTCAAAAGATTTTCGGACCCGTCAAAGATTACGAATGTGCGTGCGGAAAATATAAAAGAATCAAATTCCGCGGTGTTATCTGTGAACGTTGCGGTGTCGAAGTTGGATCTTCGTCTGTTCGTCGTGAACGCATGGGCCATATCAAATTGGCAATGCCGGTTGCACACACATGGTTCTTGCGTGAAGGTAAAATTGCAACATTGTTAAATAACCTGTCGCAAAAGAAATTGGAACAGGTTGTATCATATGATGCATACATTGTTATTGAACCGGGTCTTACGAACCTTAAACAATACGATGTTATTAGTGAAGATGAATATCGCGCCGCGGTCGAAGAATATGGTCCGGATGCGTTCCGCGTCGGTATCGGTGCCGAAGGCGTGCGCAGTATTATTGCAAACCTTGACATGGGTGACGAAAGAACACGTCTGCGTGCGGAATTGGCGGAAACCAAATCCGAAGCGAAACGCAAATCTATTATGAAACAATTAAAGTTGGTCGAAGCGTTCTTGGATTCCAAAACCGAACCACAATGGATGTTGCCGGATATTATTCCGGTTATTCCGCCGGATATGCGACCGCTTGTCACATTGGATGCGGGACATGTTGCGGCATCTGACTTGAATGATTTGTATCGTCGTGTGATTATCCGCAATAACCGTTTGAAACGGTTTATGGAAATGCATGCACCTGAAATCATCGTTCGTAATGAAAAGCGTATGTTGCAAGAAGCGGTCGATTCATTGTTTGACAATGAACACAAGGCGCGTCCGATGGTTTCACAAAATCGTCGTCCACTTAAATCTTTGTCGGGTGCGTTGCATGGTAAATCTGGGCGTTTCCGTATGCATATGCTTGGTAAACGTGTGGATTATTCCGGGCGCAGTGTGATTGTGTCCGGCCCATCGTTAAAGATGCATCAGGTTGGCTTGCCCAAGGCGATGGCATTGGAATTATTCAAACCATTTGTGTTTGCGCGCCTTATGGCGGGTGATTTCGCCAATACTTTAAAGACCGCACGCAAAATGGTTGAAAACGGCGAACCGGTTGTGTGGGATATTTTGGAAAAGGTTATCCACGAACATCCGGTCTTGCTGAATCGTGCGCCGACGTTGCACCGTTTGTCACTTTTGGCATTTGAACCCGTTTTAATCGAAGGCAAGGCAATTCGTTTGCACCCGTTGGTCTGTGCGGGATTTAACGCCGACTTTGACGGTGACCAAATGGCTGTGCACGTTCCAATTTCATTAGAGGCGCAATTAGAAGCACGCACATTGATGCTTTCGACCAATAACATTTTGTCGCCGGCAAATGGTCAACCAATGACCGTTCCGTCACAAGACATGGTTTTGGGTATTTACTATATTTCATTGATTGACGGCGAACATACCGACAAATCGCCACGGTTTAGCAACATGGACGAAGTCGAAATGGCGTTGGAAAACAAGAGTATCACATTGCATACACCGATTGTCGCACGTATCAACGGTAAAATATACAAAACAACCGCGGGTCGTATGATTATTGGTCAATTGTTGCCAAAATCTGACAATATGCCGTTCGATTTGGTGAACAAGGTTATGGGCCAACCGGATATCAAGGCGTTGTTGTCAACGACATATGAACGCTGTGGTGACAAGGCGATGATATTACTTGCCGATGCGTTAAAGAACACCGGATTTGAACAGGCGGCACGCAGTGGTATTTCAATCGGATACGAAGATGTCGTTATTCCCGAAGAAAAAGAACAAATGATTGCCGACACCGAAGAGGCCGCAAAAGATATCGAAGATCAATATCAAAACGGTTTGTTGTCGGCGGGCGAACGTTATAACAAATTGATTGACCTTTGGTCGAAAACGACCGACCGTCTTGGCGATTTGTCGTTTGCGGCACTTGGTAAATCCGAAGGCGACAATTGGAATTCCATCTATATGATGGCTGATTCCAAGGCGCGTGGTTCCAAACGTCAGATTCAACAGCTTGCCGGTATGCGTGGTATGATGTCAAAGCCCGACGGTTCGATTATCGAAGTTCCGATTATTTCGAACTTTAAGGAAGGTTTGACCATGGCGGAATACTTTACATCAACCCACGGTGCGCGCAAGGGTCTGTCGGATACCGCGTTGAAAACGGCCCAGGCGGGTTATTTGACGCGTCGTTTGGTTGATTTGGCGTTGAATACCGTTATTACCGAACACGATTGCGGAACATCTGAATTTATTACCGCAAAACCTGTGTACCAGGGCAGTACGCTGTCCGTGCCGCTTGGTGATGTTGTTTTGGGTCGCACCGTGGCGCATGACGTTATTCACCCGATTACCAAGGAAGTTATCGTCCCGGCCGGTGAATTGGTGACCAAGGCCGCCGCACGCAAGATAAACGAATCTGGTCTGCCCAGTGTCGATGTGCGCAGTGTCCTTACCTGTTGCAGTGACGGGCTGTGTGCAAAATGCTATGGTATGGATTTGTCGCGTCAATCATTGGTCCACGTGGGCGAAGCCGTCGGTGTCGTTGCGGGTCAATCCATTGGCGAACCGGGAACCCAGTTGACACTTCGTACCTTCCACATCGGTGGTATTGCGTCGGGCGGAACCGAAAGTCACTATATCGAAGTTCCGGTCGCCGGCAAGATTAAATTGATTGGTGTGAACACAATTAAAAATTCTGCGGGTCGTGTGGTTGTCCTTTCGCGTAATGGAAAAATCGCGGTTGAATCACCGTCTGGCGAAGAATTGTTTAGTTGCGGTTTGCCGTACGCATCTATGTTGATTGTGAACGAAGGCGACAGTGTCGAAAAAGGTGCCAAGGTTGCCGAATGGGATCCATATTCCAACACAATCATCGCGGAAAAAGACGGTATTGTGAACTTTAACGATTTGGTCGAAAATGTTTCGTTCCAAGAAGAAGTTGACGCAACAACCGGTATCGTTTCGCGCAAGGTTATAAATTGGAAACTGAACACGAAAAAGGCAATGCAACCCGCAATCCGTTTGGTAAATGAAAAGGGTGATGTCCTTTCGCTTGGCGGGAAAAAGGTTGCGGAATACTTGCTGCCCATTCATTCGGTTTTGAACGTTGCAAACGGTGCAACGGTTGCGGCGGGTGATATTTTGGCACGCATCCCGGTCCAGGCAAAGCGTACGGGCGATATTACCGGTGGTTTGCCGCGCGTCGAAGAATTGTTAGAGGTTCGTCGTCCATCCAACCCGGCATTGCTTGCGGAAATCGATGGAACGGTCGAATTGGAAGATGCAAAATCAAAAATCATTATCCGTATTGAACCCGATGACGGAACCGCACCGGTCGAATATGCGGTGCCAAAGGGAACAAACCTTTTGGTGCGCAGTGGCGATGTCGTCAAAAAGGCGGATAAATTGGTCGATGGTGACCCGGTCCCGCAAGATATCTTACGTATTTTGGGGCAAAAGGCACTTGCGACATTTATGGTTGAACAAATTCAACAGGTTTACCGGCTTCAGGGTGTGTCCATCAACGATAAACACATCGAAATTTTGATTCGTGAAATGACACGCCGTGTGGAAATCACCGACCCCGGCGATACAAGTTTCCTGACCGGACACGTTGTTGACCGCGTTGATTTCGAAGAAGAAAACGCGCGTGTTGTCCACGATGGTGGTCGCCCGGCAACCGCATCTCAGGTTCTGGTTGGCCTTACCCGTGCATCGCTTACCACACGTTCGTTCATATCGAATGCGTCGTTCCAACAAACGACCAAGGTTTTGGTGGATGCGGCAATCAATGGTTCAACCGATAAATTGGTCGGTATAAATGAAAACGTGATTGTTGGTCGTCTTATTCCGATTGGAACGGGCGCATACGTCCGTCGCGTGCGTGAAATTGCGCGGGCCGAAGAAAAGGCCGAACGCATCGCACGTGAAGGTGGCGAAAACCAACAATTGCTTGACCTGTAATTACATTGGGTGGCGCATTTTGCGCCACCCAGCAGCAATTACGGCATGTTTTTCACCAAGGGCGATAAATGGTCCAAACTACCTGGAGCAGAGAGTGTTAAAGTTCAATAACACCAAAGGGGATTGTTATGGGATCTGATTTTACATATTACCAATTGGAACACCGCAAAGAATACATCAAACACGCTTTTGCGGACAAAAAAGAATATTTCTACTATCGTGATTTGCGCGATTTGATTAAACGTATTTTGGGATATGGTAAACAGGAAAATTTTGATTTCCGTACCCAAAAATTTCTTGGCGTTTATCGCAGGTTGGTTGAAAAAACCAAACAGGAACGCAGTAAAAATTCCTGTGATGATGTTAAATGCTGTGGCGGTATATATGTTATGGAGGCAATGCGTGATGATCAAGAATTTCAACAAGAATACAGGTCTTTACAGTCATTTTTGGTTGGCCGTATAGAATCTTGCCACAAAAAAACAAATCCCGCAGAACAAATAATGACCAACGAAGAAATAGAATTGGTTTTATTTGAAAAACCGGGGCTTATCAGTCGCTGTGCCAATCCATCCGGATATTTACAACTTATAGCATGCAGAAAATCGCCACGTGTCATACAATTTGTGGACGAACCGGATTCTTTTGCTGTTGACGAGGTTGTTGGGCGTGACATCAAAAATATATTGTTGGTAAAACCGGATTTTAGGACAATGTGTTCTGAAATTGATGCGTTAAATGCCGGGGTGTTAAAATTAAATCAAATAAGCACCGAACACAAAAAGCGTATGATTGAATTTGATTATGATAATGGAGATTATTGGTCTGATGGGACTTTGATGTCATTGGTTCGAACATTTGAATCACAATCTGCATTTTTAACACCAGCGCAATTGGAAGCGTTTCGGATAAATGCCGTTGGCTGGCACCAGTGTTCTACGGTTGGACAGATGCATAACCCAAGCAAAGCCGTCAAAGAAAAAGCGGTTCGTTGTCGTCCAGATTGCATTGGCGATATAAAATTTCAATATCCCGCATTACAGGAATTGGCTTTATTCTGTGCCTTTGCAGAAATGTGTCAAAAGGCAAACCGTATAACATCAAATATCTCTTTGGATTCTGTATATGAAAAATTGAAAAATGTTATGGCACAAACAACGCAACTTTATAAATATTTGGCTGCTTTATATCGTGGTTTTCCGAATATCAAGGATTTGAAATACCAAAATGATCAAGTTCATATGGGATTACTGGATTTGGCGCACGCAAAACAAGTTGACGCACAAAAAGTGTTTGCGTTGTTTCAAAGCCCGTCAAAAAGCGTGGTTGAACACTATGCCTGGGTGGTTAAAAAACAAGCAGAACAGATCGCCAGTGAAATGCGCCGCAAAGAATTTGAAAAAATATTTGGTTTGGGGTTATAAAAACAAAAAGGATGAAACTATGACAAACACGAACGAAAGTTCCATGCAAAAAATGATGCGTGAAAAGACACGTCAAGAACACAAACAGGCGGTGCAAGATTATGCCAAAAAAGGTTTTGACAATGGTTATAACTTGCGTTCATATATGCAAATGATAGATGTTATTGGCGGCCCAAAAGATGCCGAAGAATATACGGAAATCTGTGAAGATTTTATGGAACCTGTTTCCGGGAATATTCACGCAGAACAAAACCTTATTTTTGTTGATCCGACAAAATATAAAATCAACGAATCCCAATATATTCGTATTTTCAAGACCCCATTATCAATTGATGGCAGATTATTTATATTGGTAAAACCAAAAGAACACAAATTGTCCAAGAAAACATATTATGAATTGGCAAAAATAGCGGTAAGTGCGGAACATTACTTGGCGCGTGCAAATATCGATGATACCGCCGGGCCCACGTATGCAAAACAGATGGCATTGGTGGACCCCGAATTCTTGGAACCGGGTAAATATAAAGAAATTTGCATTTATGCGGCCAAGGCAAACTATCGTGCATTAAAATGGATGCAATACGGTAAATTAAGCAAACAAGATTTTATTGATGTCTTTATGGCAACGGCAACCCATTGGCACGCATATAAATGGAACGGGATGAATCCGGCTGTGTTTAATTTGTTGGACAGTGATTGCCCTTATGATCTGCGTGCTGATTGTTATCTGACATACGCAGAAAAATACGGCTTTGAAGCATTGGAAGGCGATTACAAACGTTTTACAAATGGGACGAATGTTATTCCAAATGAAATAGATCATGGAATGTTGAGCGATGTTAAATATAACCTGGGGTTCAAAGAAAAACAAAAACCACAAGAAAGGAAATTTACGATTACGCAAAACGATGGTCCAGAATGGTTTGAACTTTGCGCTAAATGTGAAGCCAATGTGGAAGATTGCCCCGCATATAAATATGCCAAAAAAGAAAGTTGCGATATTATAAATTGGAATACAACCCGTATAACTGGTGTTGATCGTCCAATACCACAAAATTGTGTGGATGCAAGATTGCCGAACAAGGCCGATTTAGATGCATGCAGACATAAATTGACCGGCATATGTAACTCATGTCAGTTTGGTCATAACAGATAACAATGGATACAAAACATGAATGCATAACTCACCACTCACCACTAACACTACCCACTAACCACTACTCGCTATTTTTTTTCTTGCAAATGGGCAAGAATTGGATAGAATTAATAACTGTCGAATAAAAGGATAGAAAAATGGCAACGCCAAGAAGTAAAACAAGTAAAGCACGCAGCGCACAACGTCGTTCACATGATGCATTATCTGTGATGCCGTGTGGTGTATGCAAAACATGTGGCGAAAAGAAACGTCCACATCACATTTGCCCGGCATGCGGTGCAAAATAATAAACAAAATATATGCAGATTGGGCGCATTCGTGTGCCCTTCTGTATTTCTAAAACGATGTCCGACAACGATAAAAAAATTATTGCGATTGATGCGATGGGCGGCGACCGTGGGCCGGCCGCGGTTCTTGGTGGTATAAATCAGTTTTTATACCAACACGGTGAATCGCACACTTTTTTTCGTATCTTTGGCGATGAAAAATTGTTGCGCAAATTGCTTGCGAAATATCCACGTGTTGCGCGTAATTCCACGGTGATTGATGCGCCGGATGTTATTCGTGGCACGGATAAAATTCGTGATGTAATCCGCCATGCGCAAAACACTTCGATGTATATGGCGATAAAGGACGTGCGCGAAGGGAACGCTGCCGCGGTGGTCAGTTCCGGGAACACCGGCGTTTTAATGTCGCTTTCGAAACTTGCACTCAAGACCGTTGATGGTATTTCGCGCCCGGCGATTACGACAATGTTGCCGTCGGGTGCGGGCGATTCACGTGTGGTCGTGCTTGATTTGGGTGCAAATGTACAATGCGATGCGGAAAACCTGTTTGACTTTGCGGTGTTGGGCAGTGTTTATGCCGAAATCATCGGTAAAATGTCACGTCCGAAACTGGGGGTGCTAAATATCGGCGAAGAAGAAACCAAGGGCAACGAAACATTGCAACATATAAATAAATTGCTGACCGCGCACCGTGCGGAATTGCCGTTCGAATACCTTGGGTTTGTGGAACCGACGGACATCAGTGCCGGCCGGGTCCAGGTTGTAGTCACCGACGGGTTTACCGGCAATATCGTTTTGAAAACTGTCGAAGGTACGGCGAAACTTATCAAACGCGTTATATCTGAAAATATGAAGAAATCGTGGCTTGCGATAATCGGTGCGTTTTTCCTGGTGCACGTGTTCAAACGGTTAAAGCATAAAATCGATCCGCGTTCCTATGCGGGCGCGACATTTTTGGGGTTAAAGGGTTTTGTTGTTAAAACGCACGGAAATTCGGATGCGCTGGCGTTCGCGAATGCGATACAATACGCGTCTGAATTTGCAAAGAAAGATTTGAACGATATCATCGGCGGCCGTGTTGCGAACCTTGCCCACATCCGCGCCGAACTCGCGGAATAAAATTTACCGATTTTGTGGGATATAAACACTGGTGTTATATGTCGTAACAACCTTTACATATCAGGCCCAGCGGTAAATGTTCCGGTTCCGGCGTTTTCTTTAAATGTTCCACTAACCGTATCATACATGCCTAACACATTATCATTGTTACGACGCGCGGGGACAAGGTTTTGGACCAAGTTCCCATTTTCATTAATGCGCCATGAATATACATAACCTTCAAACCTAAAAGATGCGCCGCCACCAATCCATAACGGATTAGTGCCAGAAAAATCAGGAACATCATCATTGTATGAATATCCTGTATTATCAAACGTCACACCATTTCTGTTTTGAATAATTTTATGTTTCGTATTCAAAGAAGTTGTAAAAAAGGTGGTTCGCCCGTTCATATTGGCGGTCCCGCCACTACTACCATTAATATTGTAATACGCTCCATTAACAGACGAAGCTGACCCCGATGTGCTGTATGCCATTTTATTGCTAGCTTTGGCCAACATTTCCATTTGTAGTTCTGTATTAGAAGACGGAAGAACTCCGGTATTAATCCACTGGTTTCCTGTAAATTCAATGTATTCAAGACGTGTATAACCACTTGGTAACATATCCCCATACGCCGTTTGGTCGACGATGGTCCAAAGGGTGCAACCATCCGCTTGGTTTGCACATTCTAATTTCGTTGTTGGGGTTGTTGGTAAATTTGTAAATGTCGCATTTAACGCCGACGCGGTAATAAGTTTATCGCCGTCCGTGGTTGCATCATAACTGCTGATGTCCGAATACAGGCCACGTTCACCAATTTGGCCATTTCCGGTCGATGTATACGTCATTACCGTTTCACCCGCACCAACATTTGGTTGGCCCGCCGCGGGGATTTTTAACTGTTTCGTTTCTATCTTCGTATCAACATATGCCTTTGACGCAACGGTTTTCATTGGGGACTCTGTAACTTGGGTATCTGTAACTGGGTCATTAATCAAAAGCCCTTCATCAGAATCGTCACTATCTGGCAACCAAAGTTCAGCACGAACAATC
>OMPY01000023.1:6144-24254 GCA_900313105.1 uncultured Pseudomonadota bacterium | reverse complement strand
CGGAAACATTAAAATAAGGGAATATATAAAAATGAAAAAGGTTGCATTTTTTGCCATGTCCGCGTTTGCGCTTTGTGCATGTGATAAACACGACCCGATTTTGCCGGGCGAACGCGTCGGAATTTTTGCAACCGATAATGTGCGCGTGCTGAACACACCCGTGCCGGGTGCACCGGAAAATGTCGCCGAATATGAACCGGGTGATTGCCCGTACAAATTGGATAATCAAAATACAATTTGGAACGGCGATAAAAAAATCTTTGCCGGTTTTCCAACGAATAATTATGTGCGCGGCGAAAAAAATCCGGTGTGCGATGGTGGGTTTGTTTATGCGGGACTTTCCACCGGCGAATTGGTCAAGGTAAATGCAAAAACACGCCAAATCGCGTGGATTGCGGATGTATATCGGCAAAGCAATATGACCGGCGGCGCATCGGTTTTGGATATAATCGCGCCGATTCAAATTCATGGAAAATATGTTTATGCGGGCGGCCTGGGCGGGGCGTTTTGCAAGATTTCGGTTGCGACCGGAAACACCGCATGGTGCGCGTGGTTTGGTGTTGAACACCCATTTATAATTGCAAACGATGTCGCGTATGTCTTGGATACCGATAATTATCTGAACGCTGTTCGTCTGCGTGACGGCGCGGTTTATTGGCGCACGGGTGTTGCACGGCCCGCCACACCAAAATATGAAAACAAGACGATTGTTGTTGCCCACGAAAAATTCGATGCCGAAAGCGGGAAACTTTTAACTCACTAACCACTAACCACTTACACTAATCACTAAACGGATTATCCGCCTTTTTATATTCAATAATTATCGGCAAATGTTCCCAAAAACCCGCGGAATTCGTGGGTTTTTGGTGGTAAAAAGTGTTGAAAAAAAACCAAGGTTTTTAGTCAACACTTTTTTTCAAAAATCCAAAATTTTTATTTCCTGTAAAATCAATGACTTACGATTTTCCGAATTTTGGCCGAACAAGGTGTCAAAAAACCTTGGTTTTTGTTACACTTTTATTAGCGAATTTGTATGCAGAAAATCAAAGGAAAAAAGGGAGAAAATCATGCGAATCGGAAACTTATGTGTGTTTGGATTATGTGTTTTTATGGTTGGTATCGCGTATGCGGAAACGACATCATTGGACCGCAAAACCGTATCGTCCAAGGCATATGTTGATACATCGGTTGATACACGGCAAGAAAAAATCCCGGCCGCAAACCCGAATAATACAAATATCGGTGTTTCGGTTGTCACATATACCACAACCGGAAACGGAACAATCGGTGAACGCGGAATATACGATAACCCCGCCAATTATACCGCGGGCACAGACGCAAATAAATTGGTGACAGCATCGGCACTGAAAGGCAGTGTTGCAAATTTACCCACAATGGAAACATCAAAATTGACCTGTGCGAATCCGGACACATGCAGTTTATGGACCATCGAAGATCAACAAGTATATGGGGATGAAAATAATAATACCAGTGGCAATTAAAAACTGTAACCGGGGGGAAAGGATATGTTAAAAAAGATATTATTGGCATTGATATTTGTGATTACTGCGATAACCAATGTTACGCATGCCGAAGACGATATGAAAACCGTTGCATCCAAGGCGTACGTTGACACACAAATAGAAACGAAGCAGTTAAAAATCCCCGCGGCGAATACCCCCGGCGTTGGTGCGGGTGAAACGGTAATGACTTATACGGCGACCGGAAACGGTCAAATTGGTGAACGCGGCCTGTATTCGGACATCAGCAGTTATAATGCAACCACGGACGGCGATAAACTTATCACCGCATCGGCGTTAAATGCGACATTTACAAACCTGCCCACAACCCCAACAACAAAATTGGAATGTGCGAACCAAGCGGACGGTTGCACCCTTTGGACCATCGTCGACCAAACGGCGTATGGGCGAGGCTTGCCAGACGGATATATGCAACGGCAGTATATCTATATGATGGCAGGGTCGTATTTGCTAACAGACATTGTGCCAACATACGATTGTAAAGTTGAAATGGACTTTCAAACAACAAGTTTGCCATCAAGTTCGGTGTATTTACTTGGCGGAAGAACCGAAACTTTTGGCGGTTTATTCTTTGTTAAAACTTCTGCTGGTGTATTTATGGTTGATGCTTTTGGTAATACATCTGACGAAAGATATTTTTCAAGTGTAACAGCCCAAAACAATACACGCTATAAATTCACATACAACAATCAAGTTGCAACACTTGAATCCGGTGGCACAACATTATTTACAAACACTTCTACTAGTACATTGGCAAATGGTGCGGCTTTGTGTATCAACGGGTTGAATACCAACGGCAGTATTACAACTACAAATACTGGTATCTATCTATATTCGTTCAAAGTATGGAACGGACAGGGCGAATTGGTAATAGACTTGGTGCCAGCAATACAGCAAGGCACAGTTCCAGTTGTTGGTTTTTATGATATGGTTAGCGGGACATTCAAGACGGCGACAGCAGGCACATTCGCCGCAGACCCAGAGGCAAATTAAACCAATTATTCAAACATAACCTTTTACGGGCGGGAATCAATCAAACGGATTATCCGCCTTTTTATATTCAATAATTATCGGCAAATGTTCCCAGTGCAATGCGTTCGCAATTCCGCGGCGCAGGTATCGTGTGTATGATTCCGGAATATCGGACGCACCACCAACATTTATCATAATGCGCATCGGGTGCCGCCCGGTCTGTGACGCGAACTTTATCTTCATCGGGCGTTTAAGGCGCGACATCGGCGGTTGACGCGATTTGACCAATTCACCGATGATTTTATTTATCAAACTTGTTGGTGCGGTTGCGGTGGAAATGTCCCACTGTTGATAAATTCGTTTGAACATATTTTGCACACCCGTTCCCTTTCCCGCCGAAATGGCAAGCATCATCGGCCGTATAATCTGATGAAAAGAATTTGTGAAATGGTGTTTAAGTTTCAACAGTTTTTCATCGCGTTCGTCCGCCGGCACCAAATCCCACTTGTTTAACGCCACACACAAAATTTTCCCCGCATCATAAACGCGCGCCGCAATCCCCAGTGCCTGGTTTTCAATGTCGCGCGTTGCGTCAACAACCAAAATCACAACATCAGATTTTTCAATTGCGTCCAGCGATTTTAACGCCGACAAAGTTTCCACATCATCGCGGACATTGGACTTTCGCCGAAGTCCCGCCGTATCCATCAATAAAATATCGCGCCCATAAAATCGCGCCGGAATTTTCACCGTGTCGCGTGTGACACCGGGTTCATCCTTTACAATTTGGCGATTTTCGCCGAGCACCCGATTTACCAATGTTGATTTTCCAACATTTGGTTGACCCAAGATTGCAATTTTAACGCGCGTATCCGCGGCCGGTGTATCATTGGTGTTTTCCGCCGGTGCCACACGATTTATAAATTCAAAAATTTTATCGAATCCACGCTTATGCTCCGCCGAAATTAAAACTGGTTCCCCAAACCCAAGTTTATAAAATTCATGAATATCACCAATCCGCCGCCCTGATTCAGTTTTGTTGATAAGCAGCAGTATCGGCGATTTAGTTTTTCGCCGAACGGCACGCGCCCAGTTCAAATCTTCGGGTAATAACCCGGTGCGCCCGTCAACCACAAACAAAATTGCATCCGCGCCCGATATCGCATCAATCGCCATATTCGTTGAATCGGCGGCGATTCCCGCCCGCGCGTTTTCCAATCCCGCCGTATCGCACAGCATGCAATCTTCGCGCCCAAGCATTTTCCCGCAAATCGTGTCGCGCGTGACCCCGGGGCGGTCATGCACCAGCGCATCACGCGTTCCGGTTAGGGCATTGAACAAAGTTGACTTGCCGGTGTTTGGCCGTCCGGCGATGGCAATTTTTTTCATGTCTTTTTCCATTGATTTTTTCTAATTATAAAGCAAAAATATAAATAATCAAATAAAGGAAAGGGGTGCATGATGAAGAAAATCAAAAATTGGTTTCGGGGAATAAAAGATGTTATTGTGAATCCGCGTCGGTTCTTTTCGAAAATCGTTGCCGACGGCGATATCGAAGAATCTATGTTAAAGGCGTTTATATACGGATTGCTCGGTGGCCTTGCGGTTTTGGCTATAAAACTTATTGGTGGCGCAACGATAACGATAAATTCGGTTTTCACGGCGATTGTTATTGTGCCGGTAATCGCGGTCGCGTTGCTGTTTGTTGGTGGCGGGCTTTTGATGTTGGTGTCGGAAATGACGGGTGGTGAACGCGATTGGGAAATCGCGATAAAAGGTTTGGCATCGATATTCTTTATATACCCGGTGATATTGGTTTTGAACGCGGTCGCATTTAATTGCCTGTCGATGTGGGTAATAAGCATAATCGGCGATTTGTATGTTTTGTTTTTATTCTATAATATCGCGCTGTATTGTATGCGCGGTCGGCGTGCGGCGGTCATTGTTGTTGTTGGTATATTTGCGATATTTATGCTAACGGTTTATTTAACAAACTATCGTATCGGTTGGTTTTTGTTAAAGAACACCAGTGCCGCCCTTTCGTGTTTGATATAGGGTTAGTGGTTAGTGTTAGTGTAAGTGGTTAGTGATAGTAAACAACAAAAACCGCCGGATTTCCGGCGGTTCACTAACACTAATTTACTCTATACTCCACAACCAACAATGTTCGTCGGTGTGGGTTTCGCTGTCCCAACCGGCACAAGTCATTTTGTTTTGCTTTTGTGCCAAACCATTTGCCAACGCGGTGCCATCAATTATTTTATTTGTGTCCGCCGTGGGCCAGTTATTGGCCGTGCCATCAAAGGTCGTGCTGTATTTCTGGGTTGCGGTTGTTTCCGTCGCGGTCCATGTAAGTGTGTTCACCGCGTTCGAAATCATACCCATCATCGCACCAACGGTCGGAATGGAAATATCTTGGATGTCTTGTTGAAACTGTGTCGAACCGGTCGCGTGATAATTTGCGACATCCGTGGCCTCAAAAATCTTGCGTTCACCAACCACGCCATCGGTTGCGGTTTTCGTCACCAACCCTGTTCCCTTGACCCCGGCATGTAACCAACCATTGCTCGACGAATTTTGTCCATATGCAAAAAAACGTCCGAGCCTGTTAAAATACCCAGATTTTGGAATTATATCTTGTTTCAGGTTCAATCTCTGGTAAAATTTGTTTAACTCACTGGATACTAATGCTGCTGATGGGATAAAATAATCTCCGTTATCTTCTACTGCAAAATCTTCGAACGGTGTTAAGGTTGGGCTAAATGCAGAAAGAGTCATAAAACCAATCTGATTTCCGGTTAAATCAGTTCCCGCCGCATTTGTTGTGACAACAGATGGCACATTGATAGTCGCATCGTCGCCATTAAACTCCACCAACCCGGTTTCAATAATATCCTGTTTCGTGTCGACATAGGCCTTAGATGCCACGGTTTTCTTATCCAATTCCGTTGGTTCCGCAAATGACGTCGTGGCAAGTGTTACCGCAATCAATGATGATAGTATAAATATTTTTTTCATGTGTCCTCCCCTTGTTTGTTGTTGTAAAAAAACGTCGCCAAATGGGACGTGTCGGGGTGTTAGCAAATCATTCACGTGGAAAATCACAAAGGATTACGATGCTTTGCACCGAACGTGAAAAGGCCTGCTACAGCCCCGAACCAGATTCCCATCTGATTCAAATTTATTATATCAAAAATCACCGAATCGGGTCAAGGGTAAAAAAATCGTCACGGCGATTTTTTTAGTGGTTAGTGGCTAGTGGTTAGTAGTATCTGGAATTTATTCGTAATTACGAACTTATTCCAGAAAACAAAGTTCTCCTCCCTTGGAGGAGTACCCAAAGGGGGAGGTGGTTAGAGAATACGAAATTATTAAGAACACTCTAACCACCCCGCCGGGTGCTACCCGGCACCCCTCCAATGGAGGGGAACTTCGCACTCTGGAATTTTTGCAAAAAACGCGGGGCATTGCCCCGCGCACTAATCACTTACACTAACACTAACCACTAATTCAAACTTGTCAAAAAGGTTGGAAAAACCTGTTCTTCGTCCGTATCGGTGTTTTCCGGATTTTCAGGATTGTCGGATTGTGTTCCATTTTCAGTCGCCACCGGAGCATCCGGAATTGGTGTTTTGTCGCCCGGTGCGCGCGTTGAATCAATCTTGGCCTGTTCTTCGTTGACAATGCGACCATAATGTTCCGCCGATTGCAACAGCCGTTCACGTTCGATTTCATCGGTTGCAAGACGCGCCTGGTCCATATACTGTTTGCGTTTCATGCGCCATTTGTGACAGCGTTGAATCATCGCAATAACCGGCGATTGATTTCGTGAATTGTTGGACGATTGCCCACGTGAATTCGTTTGATTTTTTCTTGGTTGCATAATAATTCTTTTGTTTGGAAGTAAACTCTTTATAAACTTTGTTCGGTCAACCGAACAATTAAACCGATGGTAATGTTAAAACATCTTAAAACCAATTGCAATAAATTTTTTCTGTTGCTATGCTTTGTTATATATCAGGAGGGTTCATGTCGTCTGAACGCGGAAGTTTTTTAATCCAAGCGTTGCTTGCGTTGACATTGGTATTCGTGTTTATGCCGTTTTTGGCGCACCGGATTGCGACCCGTGATATAAATGCGCAAATGTATTCCGCCACACGTCAAATAGACACAATTCGAACCGCCGCAAAGATTTATATCCAAGAAAATGTTTCAAATTTATCGTATGACCAAACAAAAATATCGGGCGACAGTTTATCTGATTTGCTGGAACCGTATGGATTGCCGATTGGGTTTATAACACGAACCGCATTTGGCCAAGATATAAGTTTGATTATCAACAAAGATACCCAAGAAGTTTCGGCCTTTATTCGCGTCAGTGGTGGAAATCTAAACACCATGCAGCGCGCGGAACTTGCACGGCGCATTGGTTTTTACGCGGTGTTTGATCCCGAAGATACAACCGGAAACATTGACGTTGGAATTCATCTTGGTGAAATGTATTCGGATGTTGTTCGCCGAAACGATGGAAATTTTTCTTATTCGGGATTTTTGACCGATTTAGATATGGATAATTTTAATATAAACAACATTGCAAACATATTTGCGCGACGTGCAAAATTTGATGGTGGCGAATCGGTGACGCTAACCATAACCGGGACCGAGGCCGGCCGTAAAGAGCGCAGCAACATAAAATCACTAACGACAAACAAAACCGTATTCCAATCGGTGGGTGGTGAATCGGCGCTTTCGTTGACGCGTGGCACATTAAAGGTTGGTTCAATGGTCGCGCGCACCGTTGCAAAATTTGGCGATGCAAGCAATGTGACGGTTACCGATGCCGATGTGGTAAGTTTTGATATGTCGGCGGGGCGCACCGGATTTACGGGACCAACAAAATGGTCGGTTGGTGGAAACCTGGTTGCAAGTCGAATAACATTTAATGTTGAAAGATTGGATGTGGGGTCTTTTGTAAACCTTACGCGTGGGCAAGACGTGTTCATTGATTCGACAACACTTACATACAGCAGTGCCAGCGGCATTGATGCCAACAGTGTTTATGCCGGCAATATAACATTGCGTGAACAAACATCGGGGGCACTCACGCGGGGCGACAGTGGTGGCGCAACACTTTTGGATATACGGCCATCGGGCACATCAATTTTGCCAGACGCGTTGGTTGATACAATTGATAATGGCGCGTTCGGCATATTGGCCAATCCAACCGAAGATAATGATGCGGTGGTGAATTGCAGTTCTATTATATCAGGAATGGGAAATTCGTATAACGCAAAATCTTTGGCGCAATATATAATATGTCAGTATGTTTATTGGCAACGTCTTGAACGGCGCATAGATATAAAACAATGTTTAATAAATGGGGGAACCAGTTGTGACTAAGATACTAAAAAAATCAGAAGTCATAGCACAACGCGGTGGCGGCCTGGTCGAAGTCTTGCTTGCCATGGTCATTATTGCCGTGGCGGCCCCGTTTACATATTCTATGATTGCTGATACAACACATACAATACACGATATGGCGGTTGCAAATGATATAATAAGTTTGCGTGAAACAATGTTGAACTTTGTTCGATTGAACCAAGACCTTTGGCCGGCCGAAGCACAGATTAAAATGACCGATGATGAACGTGCGGCGATTTCTGAATCGCTTTCGGCGGGATTTATTGACAAGTATAATGTCAATGGCGGAACGGTGGTCGATGTTTACCTTGCGTTTAATTTAGATACAACGGCAAAACGCATTGCGCGAATTGCGGCAAATGTCGGTGCGGACGCGGCGGTTGTTGGTGCGGACGGTGTCGCGTATGGCGACACATGGGCGGTCACCGCACCCGAATTTTTACCCGGAAATTTAATTTACAGAATAACCCGCAACCAAAGCGATTTTGATACAACGCGTTTTTTACATCGTGGTTCTTCGGGTGATGCGGAATTAAATACTATGCAGCGCGATTTGAATATGGGAAATCACGACATTCGTAATGTTGGTGGAATAAATGGAAAATTCTTGCGTATCCGCAATCTTAATGCGACATTTGTTGTTGCCGAATCAGTCAATACAAAAAATGTTTATTTTTCATCGGGCGCGAACATGAACGGCGATAGCACAACAATCGGAACAATTCGTGTTACCGGCGACCTTAGCGGTTTTAGAAATATCACCGCGAAAAAATTGAGCGGAAATGGAATCGATTTGAATGCGCGTATAATCGCCGACCGTGCAACAGTAAATAATTCAATAAATATAGGGAACGAATTTATCCTTAAATCTACAAGTTTGAAAACAATAAGTGGTTTTGCCGGAATGACGACGGGTACGGTGTATGCACCATATCTGTCGGCGGGCGAATTGACATTTGCGGGAAATTTTGGATTGACGGTGTCTGGGGAATTGCTGTTATCATCAAATGCACCGATAAAATTAGGCAATTGGTCTTTCCCGTCAAAAACACCGCCATCGTTTGCGTCTTTGACATTGGCGCGGTCGCCGATTCCGAAAATTCCGGACAGGAAAGAATTTGAACCGTTGATGAAAAGTGGTTGGAAAACGCAATGAAAAAAAGAAATTTGATTTTTTCTGTATCCAATGCATCCCGTGGAACGGTGCTAATAGAATTTTTGTTAACTATCGCACTTGCGGGGACATTGATTCCGTTTATATACCGTTATCAAACGCGTGCGATTGCGCGCGCGGAAAGTTTGCGTGTCACACGTCAAATGCAAAAGATTCAGACAATTTTGGAACACTATATTGTGCAAAATCGCGAAGAAATGTTAAAAACCACGGGGCGCAATATCATAAAAATAAAATTGACCGATTTAATCCCGTATGGGCTTGATGAAAATTTCGCAAAAGATATGGCGGACAAATATCAATTACGCATACTAAAATCAATTGATGTTGGTGACCAATCAACATTGCAAGGTGTGATTGTGTTTAACGACCCAGAAATAAACGCCATGCGCACACGTGAAATTGTTAAAATGGGTGACGATAAAATCGGATTCATCGAAGGTACACGTGCATACGGTGGTTTTGGGACATGGCGCGCCGATACGGTTGATTTGGGTGTTGGTGGCACATCGGGTATTGTTCAAACAACGGCGATAACACGTGATAACGCAATGTATTTATGGCGCGTTCCGTCGGACAGTCCGTCTGATGCAACAATGGCGTCTATTTTGAACCTTGGCAATCGCGATATAAATAATGCGGGATTTGTAAATGCCGATAGTTTATCATTAGAGGAATCTTTGGAAATCGGAAAATTGACATCTACCGATGTTATATTCAAAAACAGAACAACCATAGATTCCACATACAACACGCAAACCGCACTGGTGTCCGGAACATTTTCGGGCGATTCAAAAAGTATAACGGTAAACGGGCCGTTTAGTGTCGCGGACTTTGCGAAATTATCTTCGTTTACGGCGGACAGTTTGTCCGTGACAAATTTAACCCTTGGCGGATTTTCTGTGCCGTCGGGGTCACTATCGACAATACGAATCGGCGGTTCACTTGATATGACCGAAGGTCGAATAAGTGCGATGTTTGTGACGGTTGGTTTTACCGGTTCAATAACACCGCGTCTTGGGGTCAAAGAAAAAATTGTCGATTCGATGAATCCGGCATACTATTGGAATGTAAGTACCCGCGTCGCAAACCTTGGTGATATAAAATCCCCAACACTTTCGGATATGGCGACAAATATTTTGCGTCGCGAATCTGTTTCTGGGTCAACGGCCACCCGGATATTTAGTTCGGTTGTGTCGAACAAAAACGCAACTATGGGTGATTTTATGAATGCGATAATTGAAATAGAAAAAAGTGTGCGTGGGAAATATCGACTGTTGAAATTGGAATAATTTGTGGTATACATAATGCCAAAGGTGCAATATGAAAATAAAATGTGATGTTTGTAAAACTGAATATAACTTGCCGGCCAAGACATCGGGCGATGTGCGCTGTGCAATATGTGGGCACACATGGACGGTAAAGGTGAAAAAAAATCGTTCCGGGTTGATGGTATTTTTTGCGTCACTTTGTGCATTGCTTGCGGCGACGGTTTTTGCGGTTGCGGTTATCATTACATCACGTCGCGATGATTCGAATAATAAACCACTTGTTGCGGTTGTTGATGATATTCAAACGGTGACGACAAATGGTGTGGAACAAATGGTGGTGCGTGGAACGGTGACAAATCGTTCGGATGATATATATGCGTTTCCCGACTTGGCAATCGTCCTTTATGGCGAAGATGGTTCCATAATCGGGCGTCAACGGTTTATGCCGTCGGCAACGTTTTTGGATGTTGGTCAAACGGTCGGGTTCACGCATAAACTTTCGGGGGATGTTTCTGGGGTTCGGCGCGTTGGCGTTGAATTGATGAATATAGGAGATAAAAAATGATAAAGAAAATTTTATTTTGCGTTTTTATTGGTGTTCTGTCGTTTAACGCGATTGCAACGGACACGCCGCAAACACCACCCACCCCAAACGTTCCGCGTGTAAGTATTTTTTCAACTACAACCGATTGGGCGGCGTTGACCGGGTTGCCACTGCGCCAATATGTTGGAAAATTCACATGGAAAAATTCTGATGTTGAACGTGGCATGGTTTTGTATTACCTTGATGCTTTTCCTTGTTATGGCGAAGCCGACAGTGTTCGCATCTGGCTTGGACCAAATAAGCAATCAACCGGGACATTGCGATTGGTGTGTGTACATGCGCCCACGGAAATAAGTTTCACATGGCGATACGCCACCCGTGACGCGGACCAGGCACAAAGTACTGGTTTGCTGAAATGCCCCGTGACCGGTGACCGCGAATTGGATATCGATTTTTCAAAATGTGTTCGCGGCCCCGAATGGAAGGAATATAAATAAAAATGAACGAAGTGCGCGAATTTATTGTTGCGGACGAATCGGTCGGCATGCGATTAGATAAATTTTTGGTGTCGCAATTGCCGACTTTTTCGCGCAGTGAAATTCAGCGTTTCGCCGTCACGCGCGATGGCAAAAATATAAAGTTTTCCGAAAAAGTAAAATCCGGCGATAAAATCATTGTCGAAATTCCGCCCGTACAAACGGATGTCGCAACTGATAACATATCGGACGAAATTGAATTGGAAATTTTATACGAAGACGATGACATAATCGTTGTGAACAAACCGCGCGGTGTCGTTATGTATCCATCGGCGGGCAACAAGACGGGAACATTGGTTCAAAACATTTTGTCGCATACGCACCTTTCCGCACTTGGCGGGCCGACACGCCCGGGGGTGGTTCACCGGCTTGATAAAGATACCAGTGGCGTTGTCGTTTTTGCAAAATCTGATGCGGCATACCGCGAATTGGTAAAAATTTTTAGCACACATAACCTTATCCGTAAATATATCGCGTTCGTTTGGGGCGTTCCGAATTGGACGGGCGCGGACATAACCGGCAATATTGCCCGGTCTTCGCGCAACCGGCAAAAGATGACGATGGTAAAAAGTGGCGGCAAACCCGCACACACAATTGTCGAAGTTTTGGATGCGTGGCCACGTGACGGCGTTTCGGAATTTCGTTGCACACTGATGACCGGGCGCACGCACCAAATCAGGGTTCATTTGTCGGCACATGGTTTTCCGGTTTTATGCGATGGGGTATACGGTCGTGCATCGTCGCGCCTGGGGTCGGTTAAAAACCCCGATTTGTTGGATTTTATAAAAACGCATAATGGTCAAATGCTGCATGCCCAGATTTTGGAATTCGCACATCCTGTAACGGGCGTGCCGATGAAATTCAAAACGAACCTGCCTGACGATATGTTGGAATTGCGGGAAATGTTGGTTTAAGTTGCAGAAATCCCCTTCGCTGGCGAAGGGGTGGCGCCGAACGGCGCCGGGGTAGTGGTGGATTGATACGATGTCAGTATGACCCATACCCCGCCGGGTGCTACCCGGCACCCCTTTCCTTGGGAAAGGGGATATACCACACTAACACTTTTTTCTTTTTTTTCCCTATTTTCTATGATATAATGAATTGATACCAAAAGGGGAAAGAGAATGAAATTTCTGACTACTATTATTGGAATTTTACCGGTTTTGTGCGTTGTTGCACCGTGTTCTGCAGCTTTGCAACAGGCCCAAACACAAAGGACGAACGGTCGCAACGATGACCTAAGCCGTATATCCACGATTAGTATTCCGGGTGCGGTGAACCTTGCGGCGGCGCGTCGTTTACCGACATTAAAGGTGACCGGCACGGCGACAACGACCGCGACCACAACGACGGCAACGACCACGGCCGCGTTGATGGACGATATCGAATGCGTTGAACGCTATACCGAATGTATCAAGGCGTCCGATGTCTGCGATTTCAATTTCGAAGAATGTACAACCCCTGAATTATTCTATGCCAAAAAGCCCCAGTGCAACAGTGTCCTGTTGCAGTGTTCGGCGGCGGGCATAAACACCCTTTTTGGAACAAGCAGCACAACGAATTTGGCAACCAAGAACGCGAACGGCGAATACGTCTATCCAACGGCGGGCAGTGTCCTTGGCCAGTTTATCGAGGCCGGTGCAATCAGCAACCGTCTTGATACATCGTCATGTGTAAAGCGTTACACATCGTGCCTGAAAAAAGATAATGTCTGTGGCGAAGATTTCGAACTTTGCACCACGAACAGCGAATTCAAGAAACAAAAGATTTATTGCGAATCGACACTTGCGCGGTGCCAAGAAGACGGGATAAAGGAATTATTCGGTCTGACGGATACATCGCGTGACCCGACATCGCAAAGCCGCCTTGGGGTTATGATATCCGAAGGTGCGGGCCTGGCCGCCGTGAATGCGGTATCAACATGTTACAAGGTTGCCGACCAATGCGTGCTTTCCGCGTGCAGTGCGAACCCGTATAGGTGTATGGAGGGCAGTAGTACATTATTGTCAGCCACGGTTGACGCAATCAACGAAGATCGGACACTTACCAACGAACAAATGCAGTTGGTGGCCGAAGCCCTGACCAAACAACAGGTTTCAAAATATATCAAAAACGCATGTTTTGACACAATTGGTGGAAACAAATACTGTCACATGACGGTAAACGAAGGCAAAATGCCGTCGTCCAAGGCACTGATTGATGAAGAAGAACGCGATAATGTCTATGCCGATATCATCGGTCCAACGATGAAGCGCGTTGATACACAATTGCAAAAGATATTGGATAAATTCGACAAAAAGGCCAAAGACACATGCAGTGATACAATTACCGCGTGCGCGATGCGTTCATGTGGTTCGGGCCTTGGGTCATTGTGTTACAGTCGGGTTTTTGGTTCGGGAAATTCCGCATCTGATTTTGAAAATTCTATCAACGGTGCGGCGACATATAACGAAATTAAAACAGGTTGCGAATCGATTGTGAACAGTGATGCAAATTGCCAATATGCGGCGGCATCGGCCACGGCAAAGAATTATAACTATTCTTATAACGAAGAAACAACATTTACCAATTTGTTTCCGGCGGATTCTGGCAAAGACCCAATCGGTGTGATTACTCGTTTGAATGCGTCATTGGCACAGAACTATAACAACGCCGCAATCGAACAAATGGCAAAGGATTGTAAGAATACGGCGGTCAGTTGCATTCGTTCAATGTGCGGTTCTGAATTTACAAAATGCTATCGTAATCGTAATGATGTTATGTCAGATGCATATGATACCGGTAATGCGAGATTTGACAACAGTATGAACAAGGCCGGTGGTGTTCTTGACTTTAATATTGTTCGTGGTCTGTGTGTGGCGATGGTCAAAGGTTATGACCGGTGTGAAGAACATCTAAAGATTCAATCATACAGACATTATCAAGATGGCAATGGCAACGAAGGTTGGGGCGATAGTAAGACCGTTCGCGATGCGTGGGTTGACGCAGCTAAGGGATATAAACAAACGGGTCAGGCGACGACAGACGTATTGATGGGTTGCACTGTCAGACCAAGCAACACCGCTGGTGGCGGACTTATGGGACGCGGTGGTGAATCTATTTGTGATTCCAAGGCCGGTAACCTGAATCTTTATGAAGATTGCGGTTATGTTGATGAAGATGGTTGTATATATGATCAAGAATATTATATGAGTGAAACAGATTATCAATTCTCTATGACCGTTGATAGTTTGTTCCGTGAAGTTTTGGCTGATTTGGAAATGGAAGCGCAACAACTTTATAATTCCAAACTTACCGAAGAACAGAATATGTGTCGCAGTGCGAACAGTGGTGGTATAATGGGTAATCGTGAGGCATCAAGCACATATATGTGGGTAAAACTGCGTAGTAAACGCATACCAAAGAATTATAGTACCGCTGGATTAAAGGTGACCGATTTCACGGAAAGCAATGATTTGTATGGTTCGTTCTGTCGTGCACGTGTCACAATCCAATCTGATGACCCGGATATCCAAGCGATATTACAGAAAAAGTCCCAGAATTGGTCCACGGCGTACTTTGCGGTTGGTGATGTGTTCACCTGTGGTTCGTGGATTCCACAAAAAAGTTTGGAACAAATCGCAAACCGTGTGGCATGCAAAAAGGCTAAATCCGAAGGGAAATTGGCATCTAATTATGATTGCACCAATGAAACCAAGGTTGATGATTTGAAATTGAGCAACGGTCAAAGTTGGGCCGTCGCCGGAACTGCCATTTTATCCACAGGCCTTGGTGCAGGTGTGATGGAAGCTTTGCAGAGCAATACGGCACTTGGTGGATTGTTGAATACGAGCCGTAGCAAGTTGAACGATTGCCAAATGGGGGTTCAAAGTGCTATAGATGAGGCGAAAGGGTGGTTGACATATGCTCAGAAAAAGCAGTGTTCTTATACGACTGTTACGGTAACAAAAAATGGTGAAGATGCCGAAACAAAAACAACGCAAGATGGAATCGCTGGTATAGAAGGTCAAGCACTTGTTGGGTCTGATGTGATTTATAGATCTAATTTCGGGCAATCTGTTATCAGGAAGAAAATAAAAAGTGATCCAAATGGGTGTGTAACCCCTGACGATATACAGTCGTATATCTCTGAGTTGGAAAGCGCACAATCTAATATTTGCGATAAAAATAGCAAGGCGTCTTGGGCGACACGTATCGGCGCTGATGTGCTTGGTGCTGCAGCGGTTGCTCTTCCGACGACTTTTGCGGTGCGCGATGCAATTCGTGAAGGTAATCGTGCTAAATTTACCGAGGCCGAAGAAGAATTCATGCGGAATGTCGGTGAACATATCTACTGCTTTATCGGTGCGGACGAGGCCGGTACCTATGGCGACCTGATTGAAATAAGCGTAGAATAAACTCCCCTTCCCACCGGGAAGGGGTGCCGGGTAGCACCCGGCAGGGTAAGGGTAAAAAAACAACGTCATACCGCCGAAAGGCGGTATCTTGTTGCTACAAATGAAACCACCAGATCCCGGCCTTCGCCGGTATGACGGTACTTCACTACCCACTTACACTAATACCCTATTGCGGCCCGGGGCCGCAATGACAAAGGAAAATGGGGGTAATGACAAAAAGACGTCGTCGCCTTTTTGTCATGGCGGGCTTGGTCCGCCATAGGGCAAATCGCATTCTGCAACGGCAATTCGAATCGGTTGCGAATCGGATTTTTGCGGATTTTTATAAAAAATTTTTCGCCCGCGTTGCAAAAATCCCAAAAAAAGCCAAAATAAAAAGTGCCGGATTTCTGCGGTTTTTTGAAAAAAATTGGCCGTCGCAAAAAAATTAAAGATAAATCCAAAAAAAATACTTGACTTTTTTGAAGTATCGGTTCATACTATGCGGGCTTTCTAAGTTAGGGCGTGTTCAGAAGCGCGAAATACTAACCTCTGGAACGCGGAAATTCCGCAACATTGTGAATAAAAGCAGCTCATCAAAATGATTATGATTGAAAAATCATTGTCATGTTCAAGAAGGGATATGCAGACAGTTGAATTTGGAAATATCCAAACTTTGACTAAGTCAAATGTGCATATCCTAGACAGGTAGTAGGTTTACAAAGTAGACCTCGTTAAAACTTGTCTTGCGAATATATATGTAAAGACGAACTGATTTATGTCAGCTTTGTTTTATATGCACGGGACTTAAACCACAGGTTTTTTAAAACTTGAGAGTTTGATCCTGGCTCAGAACGAACGCTGGCGGCAGGTCTTAGGCATGCAAGTCGAACGGGTGAAGCAGGGGCTTGCCCTTGTGGATCTAGTGGCGCACGAGTGAGTAACGCGTGGGAAACTGCCCATTACTGGGGAATAACGTTTGGAAACGAACGCTAATACCGCATACGCCGGAAACGGGAAAGATTTATCGGTGATGGATGTGCCCGCGTTGGATTAGCTTGTTGGTGGGGTAACGGCCTACCAAGGCGATGATCCATAGCTGGTCTGAGAGGACGATCAGCCACGCTGGAACTGAGACACGGTCCAGACTCCTACGGGAGGCAGCAGCTAAGAATATTGGTCAATGGGGGAAACCCTGAACCAGCCATGCCGCGTGAATGAAGAAGGCCTTCGGGTTGTAAAGTTCTTTTAGTCGTGAAGACGATGACAGTAGCGACAGAAAAAGCACCGGCTAACTTCGTGCCAGCAGCCGCGGTAATACGAAGGGTGCAAGCGTTGTTCGGATTTACTGGGCGTAAAGCGTCCGTAGGTGGTCTGTTAAGTCAGGGGTGAAATCCCGGGGCCTAACCCCGGAACTGCCTTTGATACTGGCCGGCTGGAGCGCGATAGAGGAAGATGGAATATCTGGTGTAGGGGTGAAATCCGTAGATATCAGATAGAACACCAATGGCGAAGGCAGTCTTCTGGATCGTTGCTGACACTGAGGGACGAAAGCGTGGGTAGCAAACAGAATTAGATACTCTGGTAGTCCACGCCCTAAACGATGCATGCTTGTTGTTGGTTTCCTTCGGGGAATCAGTGACGAAGCTAACGCGTTAAGCATGCCGCCTGGGGACTACGATCGCAAGATTAAAACTTAAAGGAATTGACGGGGACCCGCACAAGCGGTGGAGTATGTTGTTTAATTCGATGCTACGCGAGAAACCTTACCGACCCTTGACATCTTGGTCGCGAGATCCAGAGATGGATTTCTTCAATTCGGTTGGACCAAAGACAGATGCTGCATGGCTGTCGTCAGCTCGTGTCGTGAGATGTTAGGTTAAGTCCTGCAACGAGCGCAACCCATGCCCTATGTTGCCAGCGGGTAATGCCGGGAACTCTTAGGGGACTGCCTGCGTCAAGCAGGAGGAAGGTGTGGATGACGTCAAGTCATCATGGTTCTTACGGGTCGGGCTACAAACGTACTACAATGGTGACAACAATGGGTCGCAATGTCGCAAGGCAAAGCTAATCCTTAAAAGTCGTCTCAGTTCGGATTGTCCTCTGCAACTCGAGGGCATGAAGTTGGAATCGCTAGTAATCGCTGATCAGAATGCAGCGGTGAATTCGTTCCCGGGTCTTGTACACACCGCCTGTCAAACCATGAGAGTCGATTTCACCCAAAGTCGGTAGTTTAACGCAAGAGGACGCCGCCTACGGTGGGATTGGTGATTGG
>OMPY01000023.1:0-6132 GCA_900313105.1 uncultured Pseudomonadota bacterium | reverse complement strand
AAGTCATAACAAGGTAGCAGTACCGGAAGGTGCGGCTGGATCACCTCCTTTATAGAGAATACCGTTATCACGAAAACGGTCAAATCCGAATGCGACTGTCTGAATATCTCTTTTTGAACAAAGATTCTGGTATCAGCGGAATTACTGCCTGTTTCAGAATTTTTTACGATTGGGTCAGTAGTTCAGTTGGTTAGAATGTCGCTCTGATACAGCGAAGGTCGAAGATTCGAGTTCTTCCTGACCCACCAAATTTTCAAGCGCGCTTCGCAAGCGTTGAAAATTTGAGTGTCTCACCGTAGCCCGTCGGGCGAAGGCGGACAAAATTCCAGATAATGATTTTGATGAGGTTGGAATCAAAAACGGACAAACCGTTTATGATTCCAGATATTCCTTGGGATATCCTCGGAATCTGCTTTTATGCAATACATTGTAAATCGGTTTTTATGTCTCGAATTAAATTTTCGCAGAAATGTGATTGTTTGATTCGAAGAACATCGTAATCTCAAAAATCTTTCTAAAAGAGTAATCACGAAAGTGATAATTCAATTTAGATAGCAAGAATCAACTAATGCTTAAAAACTCATTTAAGTTCTTTTTAAATGCATGAAGACTTTCTCTTCAAGCATAGATAAAAAGTAACAAAGGGTGTTTAGTGGATGCCTTGGCAATCAGAGGCGATGAAGGACGTGAAAGACTGCGATAAGCCCGGGTGAGGCGTCAATATCCTTTGACCCCGGGATTTCCGAATGGGGAAACCCAGGTCGTATGACCTATCTGCGCCTGAATACATAGGGCGTAGAGGCAAACGCGGAGAAGTGAAACATCTCAGTAGCCGCAGGAAAAGAAAGCAACAGCGATTCCCTTAGTAGTGGCGAGCGAAACGGGACCAGCCCAGTAACCGAGATTTTAGATAGCAAAACGCGATGGAAAGCGCGGCGATAATAGGTGATAGCCCTGTATGCGAAATCTAGTTTTTTGGTGCAAGAGTAGAGCCGGACACGTGAAATCCGGTTTGAATATGGGGGGACCTTCCCCCAAGGCTAAATACTCCTGATTGACCGATAGTGAACAAGTACCGTGAGGGAAAGGTGAAAAGAACCCCGAAGGGGGAGTGAAATAGACACTGAAACTGAATACCTACAAGCTGTCAGAGGCGGTTTTCCGCTGATGGCGTACCTTTTGTATAATGAGCCAACGAGTTATTATTGCATGCAAGCCTAAGCCGTTAGGTGTAAGCGAAGGGAAACCGAGTCTGAATAGGGCGTCTTTGAGTATGCAGTAATAGACCCGAAGCGGGGTGATCTAGGTATGAGCAGGCTGAAGGCGGCGTAACAGTCGCTGGAGGGCCGAACCCACTAGTATGGCAACACTAGGGGATGACTTGTGTCTAGGGGTGAAAAGCCAATCGAACCCCGTTATAGCTGGTTCTCCGCGAAAACTATAGAGGTAGTGTCTCTGGTGTTCGTCGTTGGGGGTAAAGCACTGAAATGGCTAGGGGGAGTAAAATCTTACCAAACCATATCAAACTCTGAATACCAACGAATTATAGCCAGGGAAACAGTCCATCGGTGCTAAGGTCGGTGGACGAGAGGGCAACAGCCCAGACCGCCAACTAAGGTCCCAAAATGATGATTAAGTGGGAAAGTGAGTCGAAATTCCAAAACAACCAGGATGTTGGCTTGGAAGCAGCCATCGTTTAAAGAAAGCGTAATAGCTCACTGGTCTATTAGCGTTTCGGCAACCAAAATGTAACGGGGCTAAAATCATCTACCGAAGTTGCGGGTGGCACTTTTGTGCCGCGGTAGCGGAGCATTCTGTAAGCCTGTGAAGCGTAAGGCGTGAGCCGGCGTGGAGGTATCAGAAGCGCGAATGTTGGCATGAGTAGCAGCTAATCAAGGCGAGAAACCTTGACGCCGTAAGAGCAAGGGTTCCTATCCAATGTTAATCAGGGTAGGGTGAGTCGACCCCTAAGGCGAGGCCGAAAGGCGTAGTCGATGGGAACACGGTTAATATTCCGTGACCTGCGTGAGGTGACGAATTTGGTAAATTGTTGTGCCTTATTGGATTGGCGCGGCAGTGAACAAGTTCCAGGAAATAGCCCACGCGTATAGATCGTACCCAGAACCAACACAGGTGCTCGAGTCGAGTAGACTAAGGCGGTTGAGAGAACTATGTTGAAGGAACTAGGCAAAATGCATCCGTAACTTCGGAATAAGGATGACCTGTTTCAAGGCAACTTTAATCAGGTGACACAAACCAGGTGGGGGCGACTGTTTACTTAAAACCCAGGTCTCTGCTAAATCGTATAAGATGATGTATAGGGACTGACGCCTGCCCAGTGCTGGAAGGTTAAGCAGAGGTGTGCAAGCATTGATGTGAAGCCCCAGTAAACGGCGGCCGTAACTCTAACGGTCCTAAGGTAGCGAAATTCCTTGTCGGGTAAGTTCCGACCCGCATGAATGGCGTAACGATCTCCACACTGTCTCCAACATAGACTCAGCGAAATTGAATTCTCGGTGAAAATGCCGGGTACCCGCAGCTAGACGGAAAGACCCTATGAAGCTTTACTGCAGTTTCGTAATGGCACTAGGGCACATTTGCGTAGGATAGGTGGGACGCTTTGAAGTGCGGATTTTGGTTCGCATGGAGCGGTTGGTGAAATACCACCCTGATGTGTTTTAGTGTCTAACCCGTGTTCTTGAACCAGGGCAGGGGACATTGCGTGATGGGCAGTTTGACTGGGGTGGTCGCCTCCCAAAGTGTACCGGAGGCGCGCAATGGTCTGCTCAGGCTGGTCGGAAATCAGCCGGTGAGTGCAATGGCAAAAGCAGGCCTGACTGCAAGGCGGACACGCCGAGCAGAGACGAAAGTCGGTCATAGTGACCCGGTGGCTCCACATGGAAGGGCCATCGCACACGGATAAAAGCTACTCTAGGGATAACAGGCTGATGCTACCCAAGCGTCCATAGCGACGGTAGTGTTTGGCACCTCGATGTCGACTCATCGCATCCTGGGGCTGGAGCAGGTCCCAAGGGTATGGCTGTTCGCCATTTAAAGCGGTACGTGAGTTGGGTTAATAACGTCGTGAGACAGTTAGGTCCCTATCTACTGTGGGCGTTGGATATTTGAGCGAACTTGACCTTAGTACGAGAGGACCGGGTCGAACGAACCCCTGGTGTACCTGTTGTCGCGCCCGCGGCACCGCAGGGTAGCTATGTTCGGAACAGATAACCGCTGAAAGCATCTAAGCGGGAAGCTGGTCGCAAGATAAGATATCCCCATGAGTTCAGTTCTAGACTAGGACATTGATAGGCGGTGGGTGTAAGCCCTGCGAGGGGTTTAGCCGAACCGTACTAATCGAACCATTGACTTTTTATCTTTCGTTTGACTTGTTCAAACGAAATGCTTGAAGAGAACGTTGATGTTGATTCATTATGGTGTTCTTTTGAGTTTAATTCTGGTGATTATAGAGCGGGAGTCACCCTCTGTTCCATTCCGAACCAGACAGGGAAACCCCGTATCGCCGATGGTACTTTGGCTTAAGCCACGGAAGAGTAGGTCGTCGCCAGAATTAAACTCAATCGACGTAAAAACCGTTTAAACCGCCCATCCGCTTTCACTGACACAAAAGCGAGACAGATGTGGCGGTTTTTGTTTCCGCATAAAACGCGCAAAAGACAAAAAGGTTAAAAAAATGAGAAAGTTTCTTTTTATTCGTTTTATGTTGGGTTGGCCATCGTTATACCGTTCACAATCCGATAACAAGGCGAGTATTTCAGCACTACAAAGACAGCGTGAGATTGTAAAGAATATGATGCAACGCAAAGCGTTTGTTCATACGGAACCCGTTCGGCGTTAACCTGGTGTTTAATGGTGTGAAATATGTCGCAAAAACATACTATATTTGTGCCTTATTATTTTCGGGGTCATAAACCGGTTGTTGTTATTAAATATGATTCTGGTAAAATTACAGTAAAAAATTATAAGACAGCATGTGATATGCCGGCCGATTTGCGCCGCCAGTATCGGTGTCAACGGCTTGCACGTCGCATGTCCCACAACAAATAATCAATTCCCCGCCCGTGTTGGGCGGGATTTTTTGTGCCTATTTCTGTGTATCTTTGCTCTGTTCTGGCATAAAATGCACAAATTCAGACATGGTGATGCCAGTGGCGTTCAAAACTTTGGCCAAACTGTATGTCGATGGCCAACGGGGTTGACCATATTTGCTAAACCGTTTGCTTTTGTTAAATGTTGTTGCGTCAAGTCCCGCAAACTTGGCCAGCCCCGAACAAGACATATTCCGCGATGCCGCAAGTTTAACTATCGCCCGCCATAAATCATCATGTGTCATCATCTCTCCTTTTTTTGATAAAACTAGATTTTATTTGTATATTCTTATTATAATTGAAATATGTTCCTAGGACAAGACTTTTTTCTGGTGCTTGTTTTCCTAGTTATGTGGTCTTTAAAAAATCAAATCTTTGCTTGACAACAATAATGTTTGTGCTATATTGATGGTGTAAAAAACAAAAGGATTAAAAATGAAAAAATTAGTTTTTGCTTTGATTGCGATGGCGACTGTTCCAGCGATGGCGGATTACTATCGTGTTCGTACAAATAATTGCGACCCGGCGGCGATGCGTGCAACATTGGAACGTGCGGCGCGCGAACATCGTGCGGTTATTACCGAAGTGAACTGTGAATATGCGCGCGTGGAACCCGTTGTAGTCGCACAGCCCGCGCCGGTTTATACGGCACCGGCCGTGAATTATAGCAATATTCCGGTTGTTGATTGTGTACCACATCCAACACGTGCCGAATATTGTGGTGGGTGTTATTAAAGGAAATAATCTTAGTAAAAACCCGTATTTTTACGGGTTTTGCTTTGTTTGACACTTGCAAATGTAAATAAAAGGTGTTAAAATCTGTACGGGATTTTGGTGATATGGAAAATAATGTTAGCGGTCAAAAAAGTTTGTATATAGTTGCCGGTTCAAATGGGGCGGGCAAAAGTACCGCCGTTGATAAAGCGGCTAAATATATTCCGGGTTTAAGAAACATATATGTAAATCCTGATGAGATACAGCAAAAATTTGGTTGTGGTCCTCATGTGGCCGGTCATAAAACCATAAAAAAGGTGGAAGAATTGATGAGTCAGGGAAAGCCCAATGTTATGTGCGAAACAACCCTGGCTGGGAATATCCCGCATCTGAATTTGGCACACAAGTATGGATATAAAATAATTCTGATTTTTTTTATGTTGGATTCTGTGACCCAAGGTAAAGAACGCGTGTCTAAACGCAAAGATGAAGGTGGGCATTTCGTCGAAAGAGAAACCCAAGAACGGCATTTTTTTTACGGTTTGTTAAATATTGGCACGGTACCATTTGAATGTGATGAGTGGAGAATTTACAGCAATGTAAATGGTGGCTATAAGCCTGTTGCAAAAGGCCAAGGTGGCAGAATAGATGAAATTTGTGACCAACCAAAGTTTGAAAAATTGGCATCCATGCGAAAAGATGTTTTACAAAATCATTTGCCTGATTTATTTAAGGCCAAGTCGGTACAGAAACGGTGGCTAACCAGCCCAAGTATTTTCGCATCGACATATTCCAATGTTCACTAACCACTAACACTTTCCACTTACACTATAAAAAACACTTGCGTGCGATTCGTGAATTGTTCTATGATGGGGTAAGGAAGGAAAGGAACATGAAACGAACTCTGGTTTCTGGATTGGGATTTTTGTTGGTTTTGCCGGCCTTTGCGGGCGCACGGTTGCCGGCGGTGAACACATCGGGGGCGGCGGTTTCGGCACGCGGCGCAGCCATGTACCTGCTGGACCGCATAATAGATTTTTACAGAGGATTATCCGGGGAGATTCCGGACTGGGTGCCGGATGTCCTCGAGTTTGAGCGGAAAAAGGTCCTTCATCCCCGGACACGCTATGCCGCCAGGGTGCGGGAGCAGTTCTCCGGAACTTTTCTGGAGAAAGGCATGGAGCGCGCCGTGAGGCTGCAGGAGGAATGCTGTAAAGGCCTGCAGGATACCTGCTGCGAACAGTGTTGAATATATTATTTTTTTCATATCTTTATTTCCTCCATAATTTTAGAATGCAACATTAAGACC